>SIBB01000103.1 GCA_009695395.1 Pedosphaera sp.
TGTCCGCGCTGAGGGTCACAGCGGTGACTTCGAGTTTGTCGTGCTGCTTGACCTTCGGGTCCTTCGTCGAGACCTCGGGCGAGCCGTAGCCGCCGGAGTAGATGTAGTTCCACAGCTCGACGTTCCAGTTGCCGGTGTCCTTGGCGCTGGCCTCATCGAGCGGGGCGGTGAAAGTGATGCGCACGCCGTCCTTCGAGACGTGCAGCGCCTGCGGCATCCGCACCGGCGCGCCGGTATAGCGCACGCGGCTGAACCCGCCGTCGCGCACGCCCGCCGTCTGCCAGCCGCGCAGGCCGGTGGTGTAGAGCTGGCCGTCCTTCGCGCTGAAGCGAGCGCGCATCGTGCCGCTCGGAAACTTCAGCGGGAACTGCGTCATGCCCGCCTGCACCGTGCCGTCCACTTCCTGCGTCATCACGGAGAAGAGCGTGCCCTTGCCGTAGCTCATGAAGAGCATCTGGCCGTTGAGCGGACCCCACTTCGTGCTCTCCACCCACACTTGGCCGCCGCTGGAGTTATCCACGCTCATGGGCAACCAGCAAATCGGCTGATCGTAGGCGTGGATGTTGTCGTCGGGCGGAGCCTTGCCGTGCGCGGCCTGGCGCATGCCGTAGAAGCCGCCTTCGCGGATGAGGTTCAGTTTGCTGGCAGGCATGTAATGGCCCTGGTTGTCGCTCACCGTGAGCCAGTCGTTCGGCCCGAGGCCGCTGCCGTTCGGCGCACGCAAGCCAGTGGCGAAGACCTCCAGCTTCGAGCCGTCCTTCGACACCTTCAGCATCGTGCCTTGATACTTGGACTGCACGGTAGGTGGCCACGGCGCGCCTTTGGCGTAGAAGAAATTCCCCGCCTTGTCCGTGTGCAGGTCGAGGCAGAACTCGTGGTAGTTGGGCGTCACGACGGTGTCGTTGTTGAAGCACTCGTAGAAGTCCGCCTCGCCGTCGCCGTTGAGGTCGTGCAAGCGCGTGAGCTGGTCGCGGCAGGTGACGTAAATCTGGCCGTTGACGACCTTGAGGCCGAGCGGCTGGAACATGCCGGTGGCGAAACGCTTCCAAGACAGCTTGCCCGCCTTGTCGTCGAGGCCGCTGACAATCCACACGTCGCCGTGGAAGCACGCGACCGCCGCGCGGCCATCGGGGAGGAAGTCGAAGCCGCCGAAGAAGGTCTTGGCGTTCCACGGATTCGGCACGGGCGGCGTGAGGTCATCCACCACGTAAGGGCCGTCGTTGGTGCCAGGCACGGTCTGCGCGACGACGGGCTGGGTCCAACGGCCCGTCGCGCCCTTGGTAAGAGCGGCGAGGCTGGGGAGCTTGGCGGCGCTGTTCAACACGGCTTCCACGGGCGCGAAGTCCGCCTTCGGACCCTTCCAGAGAGCGATGCGAAAGGACTGCTTGCCCGCAGGAATCTTCGCGAGCACGCGCCCGTTGGCGTTCTCCAGCGTGACGCCTTTGCCGCCCTGCACCGCGATGGCAAGCGACTGCGCAGGTTCATTTCCCGCGACCGGCAATTCAAAATTGAGCTTCGCACCCGCCGCGCCGCCCTCCGGCACGCCGTCGCACACGAGCAACGTCTGCGGCGTCTTGGTGTCCAACTCGAACGTGCGCGTGACAATTTTCCCCTCGCCGACCACTTCCACACCCGGCATCTCCAACACGTCAGCGCCGCCGACGGTGTATTTGAGCACCACGTTCCAGCCGTTGAGATAGAGGCCGCGATACTTGGCCCACTCGGTCGGGAGGCGGCCCTGCTTGTTCTCGCGCGGGTCTTCGAGCTTGCCGTCCTTGGCCCAGCCGGGTCCGGTCTGCGTGCCGAAAAGCGGCTTGCCCAAGACCTCCGGCGGCTGGGGATGGACAATCTCCACCTGGCTCTTGCCGAACTTCAGGTAGTCGCCCGCCCACGCGACCGAGACGCGCATCAGGTCGGTGTCGTAGCAGACATGCACGTCGCGGTTCGCGCCCACCGAGACGACCACGCCCTTCATAGCGAGGTTGTTGGCGACGGGAAAACTGCTCTTAATGGTGCCGGTGAAGTAAGGCCCGCGCTCAATGCCGTCGAGCGTGTTACCCGCGGGCGCGGCGGACAAAGAAACGGAGAAAGCGAGCGAGGCAAGGGCGGTGGCGATATATTTCATAGTTGGCAAAGGAGCGGGATTGTTTGGCCATTTCTGAAGCGCTGGCAATTCTTTTTCACACTCCCGTGAAGCACACGGCATGGTCCGGATGGAACGGCCGCCGCCCCGTTGCGGAGGGGGCGACGAACGCATGCTCACTCGACACAGTGGTCGTGTTGCCGTTCTTGACAGACTGATTCAGCGTCGCGCCGGTGAGCAGGCTCAGGTCGGTGTTGCCGATGACGCCGATGACGAGGCGGTTCGTGCCCGTGCCCAAGACGGCGAGCTTGAACTCCTTGGCCGACTCGCTCTTCACGGCGCTGGTGCCGGAGAAGAAGTGCCCGCGCTGGATGCCATCGGCGGAGTTGCCCGCCGGCGCGGCGGACGAGGCGAAGCCGATTCCGAGCAAGGCGAGGGCAATGACGATTCGTTTGATAGGTTGGCTTAAGCGCGGGATGGTTTCCGGTTTTTACCCGCGCTCGCAATGTCTTATACGCGCGCGCCTGCCCTCCACGTCCCGAACGACGAGGATGTCGGGCTCGTGAGCGACGCCGTCGCGGTCGTGTGCAAACCGTGAGTGAAGGCCGGAACGAAACACCCCTGGGACGGCGACCTCACACACTTGCCTCCGAGGCTGGGAGAGGGCGCCAGCGCTTCGCGCCCTTTCGCCATTCCTGAGCCGGCGACCGTAGAAAAAGAAAGTTGTTAGAATCCCTCCGACCCGGCAAAACTATGGGTGAGACGGACATTGAAGAGGGCTATCAAAGCCGCCGTCTGCTCTGGCGAACGCGGTAAATTTAAAACGAAACGCATATGTTCTGGAACTGTGGCAAACACCCCGGGATGGAGTTGAACCCCAACCTCTATTCTACTCGTCGCGACTTTCTCAACCGGATGGGCACCGGCTTCGGTTCGCTGGCCTTGGCCAGCTTGCTCGCCGACCAGGCGAAGGGTCAGGCCGCCAGCGGTAGCTTGCTCGCTCCCAAGCAGCCTCACTATCCCGCCACCGCCAAGCGCGTCTGCCACATCTACTTCAGCGGCGCGCAGTCGCAGGTTGACACTTGGGATCCGAAGCCCGAAATGGCGAAGGCGGAAGGCAAGTCCACGTCGGGCGGCGGTGGCATGGGCCGCGGCAAGATTCTCCCCTCGCCGTTCGCGTTCCCGAAATCCGGGAAGAGCGGCTTGGAAATCTCCGAGATCTGGACCGAGCTGTCCAAGTGCGTGGACGACATGTGCATCATCCGGTCGAACTGGACGGATGTCCCGGCGCACGAGGAAGCCACGAAGATGATGACCACCGGCGACTTCCGTCTGCCGAAGCCCTCCATCGGCGCGTGGGTGACCTACGGCCTCGGTTCGGACAACCAGAACCTCCCGGCCTTCGTCGCCATGAACCCTCGCGGCTTCCCCAGCGCGGGCAACGTGAACTGGCAGTCGGCCTTCATGCCCGGCGCGTTCCAAGGCACCTACGTGGACCCGACGAACACGCGCATCGAGCAGATCATCGAGAACATCAAGAGCCAGTTCATTGGTTCCAGTGCCGAGCAGCGTCAGCAGCTCGACCTCCTGAGCAAGATTAACGAGATTCACAAGCAGAAGCGCCAGTCCGACGGCCAACTCGACGCGCGCATCCAGTCCTTCGAACTGGCTTACCGCATGCAGACGGACGCCACCGAAGCGTTCGACATGAGCAAAGAGCCCGATCACATCCTTAAGCTTTACGGGGCCGACGGCATGGGTGAGCAGGCAGTGCAGGCTCGTCAGTTCATCATCGCCCGTCGCCTCTTGGAGCGTGGGGTGAAGTTCGTCCAGTGCTGGAACGGCGGCTGGGATATGCACGCCGGCATTGCCAACGCGGGTCGCAATCGCGCCGCTGCCCTCGACAAACCGATGGCTGGATTCCTCATTGATCTCAAGCAGCGTGGATTGCTCAAGGACACCATCGTCGCGGCCAGCACCGAGTTCGGCCGCAGCGCCACGGAAGACGGCCCCGGTGGCCGCACGCACAACGCCAAGGCGTTTTCCTCATGGCTCGCAGGCGGCGGTGTCAAGGGTGGCACCTCCTACGGCGCGACCGACGAACTCGGCAGCGCGGCCGTTGAGAACAAGGTTCACGTCCACGAGTTCCACTCGACCATCCTGCACGCGTTGGGCTTCGACTCTGAGAAGCTCACCTTCCGCTCCGGTGGCCGTGACTTCCGCCTGACCGATGTGTCGGGCGCGCAACCGGTGAAGTCCATCTTCGCCTAACTCCTTTGGTGAAACCAAGCCGGGCGCGTGTTTCATCACGCGCCCGGCCTTTAGTTTGCGGACGGGTAAAATTGAAATTGGTCAGCGAGCACAGACAGAACTGCCTATGAAACCGATGCTGAAATTTGCGGTCGCCGCCACCGTGGCCTGCACCGCCCCGGTCTTCGCACAGGACAAGCCGCTCACGCCCGAGGAGAACGACTACTTCGAGTCGAAGATCCGTCCCGCCCTGATCGAGCACTGCCACAAGTGCCACAGCGGCGACAAGGACGCCAAGATCAAAGGCGGCTTCCAGCTCGATTCCAAGGCGGGTCTGCTCAAGGGCGGCTCCACCGGCCCCGGCCTCGTCGCCGGCCAACCCGACCGCTCGCTCATGATCAAGGCGATGCGTCACACCGACCCAAACCTGCAAATGCCGCCGAAGGACAAGGTTCCTGACTCGGTCCTTGCCGACTTTGAAAACTGGGTCCGCATGGGTGCCCCCGACCCGCGCTCCGGCAAGGCTGCTGCGATCCTCAAAACCGACGAGGACCTCGCGAAGGCCAAGAAGCACTGGGCTTTCCAACCCGTGGTCAAACCTGAACCGCCCAAGCCCAAGGCGCACTTGAAGTCGTGGATCCAGAACGATATTGACCTGTTCGTTCTCACCAAGCTGGAAGAGAAGGGACTCTTTCCGACACCCAGCGCCGACAAGTGGACCCTCGTCCGCCGCGCCTACTTCGATCTGCTCGGCATGCCGCCCACGGCGAAGGAAGCGGAAGAGTTTGTCGCCGATGAGTCGAAGGACGCCTGGCCCAAGCTCATCGACAAGCTGCTAGCCTCGCCGCACTACGGCGAGCGCTGGGGTCGCTACTGGCTGGACATCGCCCGCTACGCCGACACCCGTGGCGGCGGCGGCAACAACCGCATGGGCGACAATCGCCTCGTTCACGCCTTCACCTACCGCGACTGGGTCGTCAATGCCATCAACGACGACATGCCTTACGACAAGTTCCTCAAATATCAGATCGCCGCCGACGCCATGCCTGGCACCGAGGCCAAGCACCTTGCTGCGCTTGGCTTCATCACACTGAACCGCGCGACCAACAACAAGGCGGAGGAGATCGACGACCGCATTGACGCGCTCACCCGGGGCACGATGTCATTCTCGGTTTATTGCGCTCGCTGCCATGATCACAAGTTTGACCCCATCCCGACCAAGGATTACTACTCACTCTACGGCGTCTTCGACAGCTTGACTTACTCGATGGGTGCCAAGCCAGTCATCCAGAAGATCGAGGATACTGCCGCATACCGTGATTACACCGCCAAGAAGGCGCTGAACGAGGCCAGGCTCGAAGCCTACCGTCAGGGTGCGGTAGCGACCTTCGTCGGCGAGGCGAGGGGGAAGACGATCGATTATTTGCTCGCCGTCCACTACTCGAACCTCGGCAACACCAACTATCAGTTCGCTGGCCGGCAGGCCGACCAGCAGCGTTTCGAGACACTCACCAAACTTCAGTTCGAGGTCGCCGGCCCGTGGAAGCGATTCCTCGACCAGCGTGTCAAAGCCAAGGATCCCATCTTCATTCCTTGGGGCGACTACGCCAAGCTTCTCGAAGTGGACGAAGTGTCCGACAAGGAATTTACCGCCAAGAGCAGGGAGCTCGCCGAAAAATACATGAGCAAGGACGGCACCCCGATGAAGGGACTCAATCCGCTCGTAGCCAAAGCGTTCTCCACCCCAGTCGCCAGCTTCCGCATCGTCACCGAGCGCTACGCCAAACTCTTCCGAGACGCTGACGCGGCGTGGTTCGGTGCCGTTGTGCTCGATGCCAAGAAAAAGAAAGGCGATGACGATCCCACTCTTAAGGCACTTTCCGACCCTGCACAGGAGCAACTGCGCCAGGTCTTCTACGGTTCCTACCCTCAGGCATCACCCGTGAACGTCAGCTACGCGCAGCTCTCCCGATTCGACAACAACCGCATCGCCAACGGCGAGGCAGTGTTCACCCTGCAGGGCGACCAACTCGACAGCAACCACCCCGGCGCACCGCTCCGCGCGATGGCCATCAGCGATGCCAGCACACCTCGCAATGCGAAAGTCGCGATCAAGGGCGACCCGCGAAACCTCGGGCCTGAGGCTCCTCGCCAGTTTCTGGAAGTGCTGAACCCGAACCGCAAGCCGTTCAGCAGCAAGAACAGTGGCCGTGCGGAACTCGCCGAGGAAATCGCCAGCAAGAACAACCCGATGACCGTTCGCGTGCTCATCAACCGCGTCTGGATGAACCATTTCGGCGGCGCGTTGGTTCGCACCCCCACCGACTTCGGCGTCCGCGCCGACGACCCCACGCACCCGGAGTTGCTCAACTACCTCTCCGCCTGGGTTATGGAAAACGACTGGTCAGTCAAGAAGCTCCACAAGCTAGTCATGACCTCGGCCACCTACATGCAGGGCAGCGACGACCGCGCCAAGCCAATGCTCAATGACCCCGCGAACCTCTACGTGTGGAAGATGAACCGCCGCCGTCTCGACTTCGAAGGCTTCCGCGATTCGCTCCTGACGGTCAGCGGCAAGCTCGACCCCAAGCTCGGAGGCCCGCCCGTGAGAATTACCCCCGAAGGGGGCAATCCAATGCAATACAAGGACGATCCCTACCGCCGCACGATCTACGGCTACATTGATCGCGGCAATCTCTCCTCGATCTTCCGCACGTTCGACTTCGCCAACCCGGATGCCACCACCGGCCAGCGCTTCAACTCCACCGTGCCCCAGCAGGCACTCTACCTGATGAACAGTCCGTTCGTCGGCGACCTCGCCCGCTCCATCGTCCACCGCGACGACGTGAAGAACAAAGTGGACGAGGAACAGCGCATCGAGATGCTTTACCAAATCTGCTTCCAGCGGATGCCCACGTCACTCGAAACCAAAGTGGGCATGAGGTTCCTTGAGGACCAGTCCGGCATGAAGGGCGGAGATGCCAAGCCCATCTGGCAATACGGTTACGGCCAATACAACCCGCGCACGCGGCAAGTTGGTTTCTTCAAGATGCCCGTCTACACCAACCCGCCGACAGCGGGTCGAATGATGAACAACAACATGGCCCCCGCAGGCAATGCGAACGGCCACTACGAAGCCGGTCCTCGGATGCCCGGTGTCCAACTCACGCGCGAAGGCGGAACTCCTGGCACAGTGGCCGTCATCCGCCGCTTCACCGCACCGCAGGACGCCAGTTTGAGTGTTGACGGCACGCTTTCGTTGGCGGGCTACGGGGCCAAGAAAGGCGCGCCAGCCGGCGACGGTGTCTCGGGTTACATCGTTCACAGCCGCACCGGCCAGATCGGCACTTACGCTCTGACCGCGTCCCGGACAATGCCGACTAAGATCGCCAAAGTGGACGTGAAGAAAGGCGACACGATCGACTTCATCGTGGACAGCGGCGGGCGCGGCAACTCCGTCGGCGACGCCTTCAATTGGGCACCCGTGTTGGCGCTGGCCACGGCTACTGCTGCCGCAGGTCCGACTCCCGCCGCCATGAACTCCTTTGGCGGAGCGCCGATGGCAAGCGGTGCCCCGGCCATGGCTCCTGGCATGCCAAAGATGGGCAACCAGATGGGTGGCGCACCCGGCACATTTAGTGCCGCCGCCCAGTTTGCCGGGCCCAACGCCAGCAACAAGCCCCTCGACACTTGGGAAAAATACGCGCAAATCCTCCTCCTCGCCAACGAGATGACCTTCGTTGACTGAGCATCAGGACCGCTTTTTGAAATCGCCGAAGGCCGCCGTCAGGCGGCCTTCGTGCTTTACGGGACGAATTCCGCGCTTGGAAATCCCCTACAACTCCGTTCCTCTTGGGATGGTCCAAACCACCACGATGTCAGCCGGCCGCCCAGACCTCCGACTTTTTCGCGCCATCGTTCTTGGCGCGGCACTCCTCCCCGCCGCACTCGCCGCAGCCACCGTGGATTTCGCCCGCGAGATCTTCCCCATCCTTCAACGCTCCTGCTTCGAGTGCCACGACGCCAAGCTTCAGAGGGGCAAACTGCGCCTCGACTCGCGCGACGCTGCCTTCACGAAGTCCGCCACAATCGTCCCCGGCAATTCCTCGCAGAGCGAACTCGTGCGCCGCATCTCGCTTCCGAAGGGCCATGATGACGTGATGCCCAATCGCGGCGAACCTCTCTCCAAGTCGCAGGCCGATATCATCAAGGCTTGGATAGACCAGGGCGCGAAATGGCCAGACACCGGGCCCGCCGTGAAGCACTGGGCTTACGTGAAACCGGTCCGCCCCGGGCTTCCGAAAATCGGTAATCCCCTTGACGCTTTCATCCTCGCCCGCGTCCAGAAGGAAGGTCTCCAGCCATCCCCCGAAGCGCCGCCCGAAATCCTCATCCGCCGCCTCTCGCTCGACCTCATCGGGCTCCCACCGACTCCGCAGCAGGTGGACGCCTTCGTCCGGGATTACCAATCGGCAATCGGCAATCGGCAATCGGCAATTGAAAAGCTCGTGGACCGTCTCCTCGCCTCCCCGCAATTCGGCGTCCGCTGGGCCCGGCCGTGGCTCGACTACGCGCGTTACGCAGACTCCCACGGCTTCCAGCGCGACGACTTCCGCGACCTCTGGCCTTATCGCGACTGGGTTGTCAACGCGCTCAACGCCGACATGCCCTTCACGCAGTTCACCATCGAGCAGCTTGCCGGCGATATGCTGCCGAACGCCACCGAGTCGCAGCGCATCGCCACCGGCTTCAACCGCAGCGCGCCCACGAACGTCGAGGCCGGCACCGACCCGGAGGAGACGCGCGTGAACCAAATCCACGACCGCGTCAGCACGCTGGGCATCGTCTGGCTTGGCGCGACCCTCGAATGCGCCCAGTGCCACGATCACAAATACGACCCCTTCACGCAGCGCGACTACTACGGCCTCTTCGCCTTCTTCAACAACACGGAACTCGAGGCTGACCGCACCAATCCAAAAGTCCCCGGCTCCATCCAGTTCAAAGGGCCGACGATGGAACTGCACGACGCCGGCTCCTCCGGCGAGCGCCAGTCCATCACGGCCCGCATCGCTGGCGTTACGAGTCAGATTGCCGCGCTGGAAAAAGCCACCGCCGCCGCCCCTGCGGCGTGGGAAGCCACCTTGGCGAAGAGCGCCATGCAAGCCGCACAGGAACACGTGTTCGACATCGCCGACTTCGAC
>SIBB01000104.1 GCA_009695395.1 Pedosphaera sp.
TTCTTCACCTGCGCGGCTCCGTAGGCGAAGGCGTTGGCGTCGCAGCTCGTGGCGGCTCCGTGCGCGTAGCGAGGATGGGCGAAGAGTTGCGCGGTGCCCCAGAGGAGTTTCACGCCAGTCTTCTTCTGCTGGGCCTTGAGGAGCTTGGTGATGGTGTCGAGCCACTGGTTCGACTGCTTCAGATCCTTGCCGTGCGGGGAGACGTCGCGGTCGTGGAAGGCGTAGTAGGGCGCGCCGAGCTTCTCGCAAATCTCGAAGAAGACGGGCACGCGGGCCTTGGCGAGATCGAGGCCGGTGAAGTTCTTCTCCCACGGACGAACGGCGGTGCCCCAGCCAAACATATCCGCGCCCTGACCACACATGGTGTGCCAATACACGACGGAGAAGCGCAGGTGCTCGGCCATCGTCTTGCCCTCGATGACGGCGCTGGCGTCGTAGTGTTTAAAGGCGAGGGGGTTCTTCGACTGCGGACCTTCGTAGGAGATTTTGGCGATGTTCGGAAATGCGGCGGACATAGTTTGCGTGCGTTGGTTTTGTTGCGCGTCCCAGAGGGAATCACGGAAGCGCGATTGCAAAAGCAATCGCCCGGCAAGTCAAGCGGGCAGTTGCGTGGTGCTCAGGCGGCCAGACGGACACCGAGGGCCATGCGGAGCTTTGCGACCACGAACGTCATACTCGGCCAGCGTGTGAAGGGATCGCGTTGGAGACACTTGAGGACGATCTGCTCGACTTCGATCGGGATGCCGGGATTGTGGTCGCGGAGCGGTTTGATGCGGAAGTTCTCGTCGAGGATGTTCCTCACCCCGTCCTCGGGCGTATCGCCGGCGAACGCCTTGCGCAAGGTGAGCAATTCATACGCGACGAGGCCGAAGGCGAAGATATCCGCACGGTGATCCATCGGCAGGCCGCGGAGTTGTTCCGGGGCCATGTAGCTCGGCGTGCCGGAGTTCTTGTCGAGCTTCTGCGGCTTGTTGGGAATGGGTAGGGCGGTGTCGAAATCGACGATGAGCACGCGGCCGCCGTGCGATACCATCACGTTCTCCGGCTTGAAATCGAGGTGCATCACGCCACTGTCGTGCAGGTGCTCGAGGCCCGCGGCCATCGCGTAGAGGATGTCCGAGAGCATCTCACCGAGAATGGGCTCCTCGCGCAGGATCAACCCCTTCAGGTTCGATCCCTCGATGTACTCGATCGCGAGAAAAGGGAACTTCTTGATCTTGCCGTGGGTGAGATAGTGGACGATGTGCTCGTGGGGCGGGAGCTTGGCGAGGATCTCGCAGCCGCGCTTGAAGATCTTCGGCGCGGAGGATTCCTTGAGTAGATGCTCGTGCATCTTGCGCAAGGCCACATGTTGGCCATCCTCGTCGGTGGCCATCCACAACTCCGCCAAGCCGCCGTTATTGATTCGCTCCTGAAGGCGATACGATCCAAACAAACTCATAAAACAATCTGCTCAAAAACACACTACACCCAACAAGCTCCGTCTCAGGTGCCCGTTCAGACGCCTATCCAAACTAGGCATTCAACCAAAGGCGCGATGCCAGAACGCATTTTCGACCCTCGGGGTTGCGGGAGGCACAGCGTGAAAGTGACGGCGTTGGGGCCGCGGGCCTTCGACTGTTGATAGTCTCCTCCTCCTTCGCGGGATGCTTCTTCCGCGAAGTGGCCACATGAAATAGCCTTTGCCGCCGCGGGTCAAGAGGAACTTGTTTACAATCCGGTGACGATTCCTCTTTTTTCCCCTTCAGCGCGAGTGCTGTCGGCCAAAGGCCCAGCTTGACCCGAGCGCATAAAACAGGTTGAATGAAACGCTTCATCGGCCGAGCTGATGAATGCATCTGGCAGTGGAAAATGGTGAAACATTTTCCCGCGTGATGAGTCCAACTGGCTTACCCTGCGGGGAGGAAAATCGATGAACTGATGTTCGGACGCCTGTACATTCTGTGGGTGCTGGTGGCGGCTGCGGCCGGCTGCTCCACCGCGCATTACCGCCAGTCGGCGGACAAGGAGATCTACGACATCCTCGGGCAGAAACAGCAGCGCGTGCACGGCCAGACCAACGCCTTCAGCATCGAGACGCCGTGGTCCAAGCGCGATCCGCACGCCATCAAGGCCGAGGAGATTATCAAAGAACGGTTCACCGATAGGGACAAACTGCAGCTCACACTGGAGCGGGCCTTCCATCTCGCCGTCACCAATAGCCGCGGCTATCAGCTCCGCCGCGAGCAACTGTATCTCTCCGCACTCTCGCTCACCGGCACGCGACACCAGTTCGAGTGGAAAGTCTCCTCCGCCAATGTTGATGTGGGCGTGACCCGCGACACCGACAAGAAAGTGAACGGCACTTCCGACGCCTCCGCCACGCTCGATAAACTCTTCCAGACCGGCGCGTCGTTCACCGCCAGCCTCGCCAACGACCTCACGCTTTACTTCAACGGCACGCCGAAAGTCCCCAGCATCACGCTCGCGCTCACCCAGCCGCTGCTGCGCGGCGCAGGCGCGGACATCGCTGCCGAGGCGCTCACGCAGGCCGAGCGCGACGTCATCTACGAGGTCCGTTCCTTCAGCCATTATCAGGAAACCTTCGCGGCGGACATCGTCACCACCTACTATCGGCTTCTGCAAAAGAAGGCCGTCGTGCGCAATGCCTACGAGAATTATCTGAACCTCTTCCGCGCCCGCGAACGCGCCGAGGCGCTCGCTTTCGACCGGTTGCCGGCCTTCCAAGTGGACCAAGCGCGACAGGAGGAATACAAGGCCAAGGTCGCCTACATCGCCGCCGTCGAGTCCTACCAGTCGAGCCTCGATGCCTTCAAGCAGACCCTCGCCCTGCCGCTCGGCACGCCCATCGCGCTCGATGACCGCGCGCTCGATGACCTCACGCAGGCGGGCCTCCTGCCGCTGCCGCTCGACGAGCAGACCGGTTTCGATGCCGCCATCAAACACCGGCTCGACCTGCTCAACGAGATCGATAAGTTCGAGGATTCGAAGCGCAAGATCGTCGTCTCCGCAAACCAGCTCGCGCCCCAACTCAGCCTCTTCACCGACGCCTCGTTGTCCGATCTGAATTACAGTAATTTCGACGTCAGCAAATACTCCGGCAACGCCGGCCTGAAGCTCGACCTGCCTTTCGACCGCCTCAATGAACGCAACGCCTACCGCACCACGCTCATCAATTTCGAGAAGCAGATCCGTTCGCTTGCCACCTCGCTCGACAGCGCGCGCGACAACGTCCGGCAGGGGATCCGCACCCTCGATCAGTCGCGGCAGAATTATCAAATCCAGCAGAACGCGCTCGAGTTGGCCAAGCGCCGTGTCGAGAGCGCCGACCTGCTCCTGCAGGCCGGCCGCGCGCAGATCCGCGACCAACTCGAGGCCCAGCAGGCGCTCGTCGGCGCTCAGAACGCCGTCACCGCCGCGCTCGTGGATTATCACGCCGCGCGGTTGAAGATGCTCATCGATGTCGGCGCGCTCCGTTCCGGCGGCGAGCGTTTCTGGCTGCGCGATCATCCCATCCCGGGTGCCAAGCCTTTCGTGCCGCCGCCCAATAACGACCTGGACAAGGAAGTGATCACGCCCGAGAAACTTTTTGGCAACTGATGATGAAGAACCCCGAACATCCGAAAATCCAGACGGCCGGCTCCTTTGCGCGCCGGCATCCGCGCTGGACCGTCCTCCTCGTCTGCGGCTGCGCCGCGCTGCTCTTCCTCGCCACGCGCCCCGGCAAAGCGCGCACGCCCGAGACGGCCTACCACACCGTCGAGCGGCGCGACTTCCTCGTCTCCGTCATCGAAGGCGGCGCGCTAGCCGCCACGCAGGAGTTGCAGATCGTCTGCGAGATGGAAGGCACGCCGCGCATCCTCCGCATCGTCCCCGAGGGTACCACCGTCAAGAAGGATGACCTGTTGGTGGAGCTCGATTCCTCGGGCATCAAGGAGCGTCTCGACACTCAGGAGGTCGTGGTGGAGAACGCCCGTTTCGCAGTCATCAAAGCCAAGGAAGACCTCGACATCCAAAAGCTGCTCAACGACGCCAATGACAAGGACGCCGAGTTGGCCGTGGAGTTCTCCCTGTCCGATCTCGAGAAGTACAAGCTCGGCGACTGGCCGCAGGCCAAGCGCGCGCTCGAGGCCGACATCACCATCACGAAGGAAGAAGTGCAGCGCGCCAAGGACAAGCTCGACTGGACCACAAAGCTCCACACCAAAGGCTACGCCACCCGCTCCGAACTGGAGGGCGACCAGCTCGCGCTGAAGCGCCAGGATATCCTTCTTGAGAAAGGCTCGGAGGCGTTGCGTCTCTCCGAGAAATACGATTATCCCAAAAAGATCCGGCTTCTTGAATCCGCCTCCGATCAGGCCAAGCTCGCCCTGTTGCGCATCAAGCAGCGTTCCAAGTCATTCCTCTCCGCCGCCGAAGCCGATCTCAAAGCCCGCCAGAACACTCTCGAGCTGCAATCCACCAAGCTCGAGGAGACCAAACTGCAACTGCAGCTCGCCAAGATTTTCGCACCGCAGGATGGCCTCGTGGTGTTCGCCCCCGTTTCCAGCTCGCTCGGCCAGCCCATTGAGGAAGGCGCGGTCGTCCGCCAGAAACAACCACTCATCAAACTTCCCGACGTCTCGAAGATGATGGTCGAAATCAAGATCCACGAGTCGCACGTGCGGCAGGTGAAGCCCGGCCAACCGGCCTTCGTCACCATCGATTCGATGCCGGACAAGCAGTTCAACGGCGTCGTCAAAAAAATCGCCCCGCTGCCCGATTCGAACAGCCGTTACTACAGCCCGACCCTCAAGGTGTACGCCGCCGAGGTGTTGATTGACGAGGCGCTCGCCGACTTCAAGCCCGGCGTTTCCGCCCGTGCCGAGATTGTCATCACCAATCTCCACAAGGTTCTCACCGTCCCCATCCAGTGCGTCACCTCGCACAAAGGCCGGCAGGTCTGCTACATCGCACGCGACGGCACCCCCGCGCCCGTGCCCGTCGAGGTCGGATACCACAACGACAAGCTCATCGAAATCCGCAAGGGGATCAAAGAAGGCGACCGTGTGATGCTCTCGCCCCTTTCCAACGGCGATGGCCTCGACCTCGATAATTCCATCGTGAAAGACGACACGAAAGATCCCCTCGCCAATCATCCCTACGCCAACGGCAAAACTCTCCCGCCTGATAAATACGATTCCCTTCCGCCCGGCGTCACTGCCAGCAAAAGCTCCACCGAGAAAGGGCCGCCCATCAAATTCCGACCCGAGAAACCCGAGAAACCCGCCAAGTCTCCCGGCAAAGGCGACAAGTCGCTCGTGCCCATCGTGAGCAAGAAATCGGACCGCGGCGCGGAATGAAGCCGCAGTCCATCATCAAACTGCAGGGGCTGCAAAAGACCTACGATCTCGGCGAGGTCCAAGTCCACGCCCTGCACGGCGTGGATCTCGAGATTGAAGCCGGCAGTTTCGTCGCCATCATGGGCGCCTCCGGCTCCGGCAAATCCACCCTGCTCAACATCCTCGGCTGCCTCGACCGCCCCACCGCCGGCCGCTACTGGCTCGGCGGCGACGACGTCTCCACGCTCGACGACGACGCGCTCTCCGTCATCCGCGGCCAACGGCTCGGTTTCATTTTCCAATCCTACAATCTCATCGACCAGCTCACCGTCGTGGAGAACATCCACGTCCCGCTCTTCTATCAGGGCCGCGACCTCGATGTGTGCTGGGATCAATGCGTGCAACTCGCCGAGTTGGTCGGCCTCGGCCAGCGCCTCGATCACCGGCCCAAGCAACTCTCCGGCGGCCAGCAGCAACGCGTCGCCATCGCCCGCTCGCTCGTCAACGACCCGCTGATGATTCTCGCCGACGAACCGACCGGCAACCTCGACTCGCAGACCGGCCGCGAGGTTCTCGACGTCCTCTGCCGCCTCAATGCCGCCGGCAAGACCATCGTGCTCGTCACTCACGGCGAGGAAATCGCCGCACGCGCCCACCGCGTCGTGCGGATGAAGGATGGCCTCGTGGATCGCGACGAACTCAACCGCACCTCCGTGGCCGTCCCCACGCCGCTCGTCGCCGCACGATGAAGCCGATCATCCCCATCGCGCTCGTCCGCATCGTGCAACTCGGGGTGAAAAGCCTCCTGCTGCACAAGATGCGCTCCGCGCTGACGATGCTCGGCATCATCTTCGGCGTCTGCTCGGTCATCGCCATGCTCGCCATCGGCGAGGGCGCGAGCCACGAGGCGCAGGAGGCCATCAAGAAACTCGGCTCCAGCAACGTCATCATCCGCAGCGTGAAGCGCACGGCGGAGAGCAATTCCGCCGGCCAGAACCGCCGCAGTTTTGTGGCCGAGTACGGCCTCACCTATCGCGACGCCGCCCGGTTGCAGACGACCATTCCCGGCGTCCGCCGCGTGTTGCCGCTCCGCATCATGCGTGACGATGTCCGTTTCAGCACCATCAGCCATCCGTGCCAGATCATCGGCACTCATCCGTCTTATCCGGAAATCAACGGCGTGGATCTTCTCGTCGGCCGGTTCATCACCGAGACCGACGAGCGGTATCAAAACAACATTTGCGCCATCACCCTCAGCTTGGCCGAGAGTCTTTTCACCGGACAGAATCCGCTCGAGCAAGAGGTGAAAATCGGCGCGAACTATTTCCGCGTCGTCGGCATCGTGCGCGAGCGCGGCACGGAGCAGAAGCGGCCGCAAGCCGGCGCGACCGAGGGACAGACCATCGACGCCAACGTGTACATCCCGCTCTCGGCCGCGCGCGGCCGTTTCGGTGAAGTCATCTTCCGCCGCGGCGCCGGCAGTTTCGAGGCCGAGAAGGTCGAACTACATCAACTCACGCTTCAATTCGAGAATCCCGAGTCGGTCGAAACCGCTGTGCCGCTCATCCAGCGTGTGCTCGAACGCTTCCACGAACGGAAGGATTACGAGTTGGTCGTGCCGCTCGAGTTGTTGCGCCAGGCGGAACGGACCAAGCGCATCTTCAACGTCGTGCTCGGCTCGATCGCCGCCATCTCGCTCCTCGTCGGCGGCATCGGCATCATGAACATCATGCTCGCCACCGTCACCGAGCGGACGCGCGAGATCGGCGTCCGCCGCGCGCTCGGCGCGAAGAAGCAGGACATCACCACTCAATTTCTCGTCGAGACTGTCGTGCTCTCGGTGGGTGGTGGATTGATCGGCGTGGCGGTCGGCGTCATCACCCCGGTGCTCGTCGAACAGATCGCCGGGATGAAGACCATCATCACTTGGTGGTCGGTCGTGCTCGCCTTCGGAATCTCCGCGCTTGTCGGCGTGGTCTTCGGCCTTTATCCCGCGCGCCGCGCCGCCGATCTCGATCCCATCGAGGCGCTCCGCCACACCTGATTCATCCGCGCGCCATCACACCGGTAGCGTGAGGCTGATGGTGGTGCCTTTGCCGAGTTTGGATTTCACCTTCACCTCACCACGGTGGGCCTCGACGATTTTGGCCACGATGGCGAGGCCGAGGCCAGTCCCTTTCGCCTTCGTCGTGCTGAGCAACGACGTGAACGCGCGCCGCTGCTGCTGGGCGGTCATCCCCGCACCGGTGTCGGTGAACTCGATGACGACATGCGTGGGTGCCGTGGCGCCGCGGGGCTTCCATGTGCGCGTGATGAGCGTGAGCCGACCGCCGCGCGGCATGGCCTCGGCGGCGTTGAGCGTGAGGTTGAGGAATGCCTGCTCGAGTTGCGTGGCATCGGCCTTGATGCTCGGCAACGCCGTGTCGAGATTCCGCACCAGATCGACGCCTTGATGCGAGAGCTTGTGGCGGGTGAGCAGGGCAAGATCGTCGATCAACCGGTTCAAGTTCACCGCGGCGAACTGCGGCTCGGCGTTGCGGGCGAAGGCGAGGATGCGCTCCACGATCTTGTTCAGATGATCCATCTTCTCGCCCATGAGCCGCGCGTCTTTGGTCCGCGGATCGCCGGCCGCGAACTGCAGATCGAGCGAGTGGTACAGCAGCTTCATCACCGTGAGCGGATTGCGGATCTCGTGCGCGACCTCCGCGGCAAGCAAACCGAGCGCGGACAATTTCTCGTTCCGGCGCAGCTCGGCCTCGAGGTCCACGATGCGTTCGTAGAGCCGCGCTTTCTCGATGGCGATGGCTGACAACTCGGCGAGCGACGAGAGGATGGTGACCTCTTCGTTCGAAAAAATGTGCGGCTGGCCGGTGTACACGGAGAGGACGCCAGTGGCTTGATTATTGAAAAGGAGCGGCACGGCGAGCAGCGAGACGAGTCCCTCCTCGCGCGCCAACGTGGGCTGCTGGTAAAGGCCCGATTCCTGCACGTTCTCGACCTGCATCGGCTTGCGCCGACGGACGACGCTGCCGAGAAGACTCTCCGCCACGAGAAGCGGCGGCTTGTTCAGATAAGCCGCGCCCGCACCGTGGCTCGCGCGCAACACGAGCCATTCGCGCGTCTCGTCAAGCATCTGAATCGAAGCCATATTCGCGTGCATCAGCGCACCCACCTCGCGCGTGACCACCCGCAACGCGTCATCGAGATTCAGCGTGGAATTGATGGTGCGGCTCACGCTGGCGAGCGATTCGAAAAGCTGCGCGCGATAACGCAACCGCTCGTGCCGCCAGGTGTTGCGGATGACCTGAACGGCATGGCCCGCGAGCGCTTCGAGCAATTCCTGATCGGCGGGCGTGAAGACATCGTGCCGGTCGGAATCCACATTCAACACGCCGCGCACCGCGCCTTCATCCAGCAGCGGCACGGCCAACTCGGACCGGACATCGCCGCGCGCGGGGACATAGCGCGGGTCGCGCGTGACATCGCCGACGAGGGCGGGCTTGCCCGTGCGAGCGACCCAGCCGGTGATGCCCTCGCCGACACGCAGCTTGAGCCGCGCCTCTTCCGCCGAGAGTCCGTGCGCCGCTTCGATCTCAAGAAATCCGTTCGTGGGATTGATGGTCACCACCGAGCCGCTCGTGGCGCGGACGAGCCGCACGGCCTCGCCGACGAGCAACGAAAGCGCCGCTTGCGGTTCGAGCGTGGAATGCAGCCGCTGGCTGACCTGATACAGCAACTCCAGCCGCGCGTGGCGTGCCTTCAGTTCTGCCAGATTCTCGCTCATCATCAGCGCAGTTTGTTCGTCGTCCAAATGCCGAGCGCAGCGAAGAGCGCGTTCGGTCCCCACGCCGCGAGCACCGGCGGCACCGAGGCCAGCCACGGCGTGGCGCGCGTGAGCGCCTCGGGCAGCACCACGCCGGTGCCGAAAGCGAGGCCGAGTTGCGAGAGGAAATAGTGCGCCACCATCACGAAGACGCTCGCAGCCACACCGGCGAAGACATTGCGCCGGCTGGTGAGCGCGCCGAACGGCAGCGCGATGAACACCACCACGAGACAGGTCCACGGCTGCGCAAGCCGCCCGTGGAATTGCGTGGCCACGAGCGCGTGGCGGTCCCCGGGCAAGTGCGGATGGAAGCGGCGGTAATCCACGAGATCGCGCAGGTTGAAACGAAGCTGCTTGGCCGCGCGCGCGGCGGTCATCGTGCCG
>SIBB01000105.1 GCA_009695395.1 Pedosphaera sp.
AACCCCAACCGACCTGAAAGCTACATTATTTATGTAAACGCTCTAACTTTCTGCGAGCGGGGCGCGGCGTCCACGCCGCTGGCAACTCGGCAAACTGGCAATCGGAGTCAGGCGACAAACGAATCTTCCTGCGACCTGAAGGCCGCGCTCCGTTGGACTTCAATACACCCGGCGCAGGTTCGAGGGCAGGATGTTCAGCTCGCCGCGATACTTGGCCACGGTGCGGCGGGCGATGGTGATGCCTTTGGCCACGAGGAGCTTCACGATGGCGTCGTCGGCGAGCGGGGCGAACTGGTCCTCGCCTTTGATGATCTCGGCGACCATGTCCTTGATGCTGGTGTTCGCAACGGCTTGTCCGTCGGCGGAGGTGAAGCCGGAGGTGAAGAAGTGCTTCATCTCAAAGACGCCGTGCGGGGTCTCCATGTATTTGCCGGAGACGGCGCGGCTGACGGTGGTCTCGTGGACGCCGACGACCTCGGCGACCTGGTTCATGGTCAGGGGCTTGAGGTGCGCGCGGCCCAGCTCCATGAAGTCGCGCTGCCGTTTCACAATCTCGGTGCCGATGTTGTGGATGGTCTGCTGGCGCTGGTGAAGGCTCTTGATGAGGAACTTGCCCGCGCGGATTTTGTCACGGATGTATTCGCGGGTGGCAGGGTCGGTCTCGCTCCGCGCCATGAGGTCCTTGTAGTGGTTGCTGATGCGGAGGTGCGGCACCTGCTCGTTGTTGAGCGTGACCACCCAATCCTCGCCGACCTTCTGCACGAAGACTTCGGGGATGATATATTGCTGGTTGTCCGGCAGGAACGCACGGCCCGGGTGCGGCTCCAGGTGGCCGATGCGGTCGGTGGCTTCTTGGATGTCCACGACGTCTTGGTTCAGCGCGCGGGCGATCTCGGGGAAGCGGCGGCGGCCCAGCGCCTCCATGTGGCCGGTGACAATCTTGTATTCGAGCGTCTCCTGCCGCCCGGCGCGCTCCAGTTGGAGCTTCAGGCACTCGCCCAGATCGCGCGCGGCGACGCCGGGCGGTTGGAAGCTCTGCACGACTTTGAGGGCTGCCACGAACTTCTCCAAGGCCATCCCTGTGGAGGCCGCAAGCTCCTCGATGCTCGCCGTGAGATAGCCGCGCTCGTCAATGTTTCCGACAATCATCTCCGCCAGCGGCATCTGCTCGGGCGTCAGCTCCGCTTCGCGCACCTGCTCGAGCATCATCTCCTGCAACGACTGCCTGACGACGAGCGAGTCGAACATGAATTGCCGGCGTTCCTCGTCTTCCTCGCTCGTGCGGCTAGGTGCGTTGCTCTGCGCGTAGTGGTCGCGCCACTCTTGGTCGAGTTGCGCGAGCTTGTCGAACTCGGCTTGAAAATCATCTGCCGGCTCGGAGCTTACCTTCTCCGGAACAGAGTCGGAGGTCAGGTCCGTCGGCGGCTCGGCGAGGCCAGGCGGTTCGGCAGCTTCGTCGGTCTCTTTGCTGGCCTTTTCCTCAACATCCATCTCGGCGTTGACCAACTCCTCAAGCACCGGGTTCTGTTCCAGTTCGGCCTCGACCTGCGCGCGCAGCTCGAGAATAGGTGCCTGGAGCAGCGCAAGCGATTGCTGGAGCTGGGGCGCCAGCACCATCGACTGCGACATCTTCTGCGACAAATACAGGCCCTGAGCCATTAATTTGACCAGAGCTTATGCCGCGCCGCGGGATGGCTCAAGGTGGAAGACATCCTTTTCGCGCATCGCCACCCAACAGCCGTGAGGAAATAGATCCGAGGCTCAGGCGAGGACACCTTCGATGACGTGTCCGTGCACATCGGTGAGCCGCCGCTCAATACCATTGTGATAGAAGCTCAACCGTTCGTGATTTAGACCAAGAAGCTCGAGAATGGTGGCGTGAAAGTCGTAGACGGTGGCGATGTTTTCAACGGCCTTGTAGCCGAATTCGTCGGTCGCGCCGCAGCTGAAACCTCGTTTCACGCCGGCCCCGGCGAGCCACGCGGTGAAGCCGTTCGGGTTGTGGTCGCGGCCGCTCGCGCCCTTTTGGAAGGTGGGCATCCGGCCAAATTCCGTGCACCACACGACGAGCGTGTCTTCGAGCAAGCCGCGCTGCTTGAGGTCCGCGAGCAACGCGGCCGTGGGCTGATCCATGACTTCGCCGTGCTTGAGGTATTGCGGCTGGAGCGATTTGTGTCCGTCCCAGTTGCTCACGCCTTCGCCACCCGTCTGATACGCGCCATTGAAGAGTTGCACGAAGCGCACGCCTTTCTCCACCAGGCGGCGGGCGAGGATGCAGTTGCGGGCGTAGGCGGCCTTCAGGTCTTTCACCGGATTGCCCGACTGGTCCGCGCCATACAGCTTCAAAACATGCGCCGGCTCGGAGGAAATGTCCGCGACCTCCGGCACGGAGAGCTGCATCCGCGCGGCAAGTTCGTAGCTGGAAATTCGCGCGGCGAGTTCCGAGTCGCCGGGGAAACGCTCGAGATGATGGCGGTTCAACGCGCCGATGAAGTCGCGCGTGGCGCGGTCGGTCGCGGGCGAAAATGCAGAGGGTCGCGCGAGATTTCGCAACGGTTGGGTGGCGTTGAAGTCCGTGCCTTGAAATGCGGCGGGGAGAAAACCGGGGCCCCAGAAATTGCCCGCGGATTGCGGCGCACCGCGCGGGTCGGGGATGGCGACGTAGGCGGGCAGAGTGTCGTTCTCGCTGCCCAGCGCGTAGGTCGTCCACGCGCCCATGCTGGGGAAGCCGTCGAGCGTGAAGCCGGTGGCCATGAAGCTTTCACCGGGCCCGTGGGTGTTGGTTTTGCCGGTGAGCGAATGGATGAAGCACATCTCGTCCGCCAGCGCGCCCAGGTGCGGCACGAGATCGGAGACCATTTTGCCGCACTGGCCGCGCGAGCGAAATTCCCACGGACTTTGGTTCAGATTCCCCTGTGCGCCTTGGAACGTGACCAACCCCTCCGCGCCGGGCATTGGTTGGCCGTGGCGTTTGATCAGCTCGGGCTTGTAATCAAACGTGTCCACGTGGCTCACCGCGCCCGAGCAGAAAATCATGAGCACTCGCTTCGCCTGAGGCGCGAAATGCGTGGCGCGCGGGGCGTTCGGGTTGGCGGGATTAACCTGCGGACGAATCGGCTCGGTGGCCGCGCGGGCGTCGCGACCGAGCAGTTGCGCTAGGGCGATGCCGCCGAGGCCGGTGGCAGTGTGGGCCAGGAAGTTGCGGCGATTTAGGAACGGATGCATGGCGTGCCTTTTAGAAAACGAAGAGGAACTCGCTCGTGTTGAAGAGCGCCCGCGCGAAGGACGGCAGGCCGTGTTCGCGAATCAGCCCGGCGGATGCGCGCTGCTCGAAAGCGTCCGGTGGACGCGCGTAGAATAGGCGAAACGCCAATCCAGCCTGCGCCTCAGCAGTTTCGCCGGCCTCGGCGCGCAGCCGTTTCGCGAGGAGGTCCGCCTGCTCGGTGATGAAGGTGCTGTTGAACAGATTAAGTGCCTGAAGCGGCGTGTTGGAGCGGCTGCGTTTGGGCATCACCGAGCCGCCATCGGGACAGTCCAGCGAACCGAAGACGCTGTCGGTCGTCTGCCGGATGCGGAACTGGTAAACCATCCGGCGGAATTCCGCGGGCGTGAATTTCTCTTTGGCGAAATAGTGCATGACGTTTTCGACGACGACATCCATGAGGTAAAAACCCGGGCCGCCCATTTTCAAATCCAGCGCTCCCGACACCGCCAACATGCTGTCGCGAATGGCCTCGGCTTCCAATCGTCGCGGTGGGAAGCGCCAGAGCAGGCGGCCGTCGGCGTCCACTTTCGCAGCCTCGACGCGCGGCGCGGACGATTGCTGGAAGGTCGCCGAGAGCAGGATGAGCCGCTGCATGTGTTTGATCGACCAACCGCTTTTCACGAACTCATCGGCCAGCCAGTCGAGTAGCTCCGGGTGCGTGGGGCGCGTGCCGTTCGCACCAAAGTCGCTCGGGGTGTCGACGAGAGCGGTGCCGAAGGTGTATTGCCAGAGACGGTTCACGAGCACACGCGCAGTCAGTGGGTTCTCCGCGCTGGCAATCCACTCCGCCAAGCGCACACGACGGTTCTGCTCGGGTTCATCCAGATCCAGCCCGAGCGTGCCCAGCACGGCCAGCGCATCGGGTGCGACGACTTCGCGCTTCTGCATGGGTTCACCGCGATAGAGACGATGCGTGCGCTCGGGGCGGCCGTTGAACCTGCCGACCCAGGCGTTTTCGGTGGATTTGGCCAGCTGCGTCTTCAGCGCCGCGAGGCTGGCCTGGAGCTTGCGGGCCTCGACGGCGTCAGCCTCCGGGAGGCGCGCCAAGACGTCCTCCGGCGCGACCTTGCCACTGGGGGCGCGCCGGTTTTCGGAGCTGGCGATGGTCTGCCACTGGCCCGGTTGAGCGGCGGCTTCAATGCGGTAGTGGGTCGCGAGCCGGTCCCGGAAATTTCCCTCGCGATCCCGGCTCCACACGATGCGTTGGATGCGGGTCGGGGCCGGGAAAGCGATCTGCACCCAACCCGTGCCGCTGGTGTCGGAGATCCAACTGCGCGAGTTGCCGAACTTCCCGTCATTGATGTGCTCCAGCTTGTGAATGGCGTGGCCAGGGAGCGTGCCGGAGGCGCTGGCCTTCGCGCCTTTCGACGCCAGCGCCACGTTCTGGTCGGCCGCATCGTAAATCTCCAGTTCGTCCAGACACGGCTGCCCGCCAGTCGCGGCGAGGATGGTGAAACGGACCGCAGTCGCCTCGATGGATGCGAAGGCTTCCTCGTTGAGTTGTGGATTCACCGGCGGACGAAGCTTCCCCGGGGTGGTGGGTGCGATGGTTGAGGGCGGAGCGGCGGCGGCCTTTTGCCGCAATGCTTCCAGCGCTTTTTGCTGCGCCGCCTCCTCGGCTTTCAGGGCGGCCACTTCCGGCCGGTTGGCGGCGTCACTTTTTTCGCGCAACTCGCGCTCGCCATGGCTCACGCCTGCAAAGACGGCCTGCATGGCGTAGTAATCCTTCTGCAAAATGGGGTCGAACTTGTGGTTGTGACAGCGCGCGCAGCCCATCGTGAGGCCGAGGAAAGCGGTGCCGGTCGTGTTCACCATGTCCGCCAGCTCATCCTGGCGCTGCATGAGCGTGAGGTTGATGTCCGGGCTTTTCACGATGTCGTGCGGCCCAGCGACGAGAAAACCCGTGGCCGCGTCCGCACCCAATGCGTCGCCGGCAATTTGCTCCTTGATGAACCGGTCATACGGCTTGTCCGCGTTCAGGGACGCGATGAGGTAATCGCGATAATGATAGGCCGTCTTGCGCTCACGGTTGGTTTCGAAACCATTCGAGTCTGCGTAGCGCACAACATCCATCCAGTGCCGCGCCCAGCGCTCGCCGTAACGCGGGCTTGCCAGCACGCGAACCACGAGCCGCGCATACGCCTCCGGCTTCGTATCGTTCACGAAATCGTTCACCTCCTGCGGCGTTGGCGGCATCCCGTGCATCACGAGATACACCCGGCGAATCAGCGTCGCACGGTCCGCCGCGGGCGAGGGCGCCAACCCCGCCGCGCGCAACTTGTTCAGCACCAGCGCATCAATCTCCCCACCGCGCTGCGCCACGACCGGCCGCTTCACCGGCTGGAACGACCAATGGTCCGTCTTGAGTCGCAGCGAAGCGGCGGCGGCTTCCTCGCCCGGCACCTTTGCACCGGCATCAATCCATGCCCGCAGCACCGCCACCTGTTCGCCCGTCAACCGCTTGCCCTTGGGCGGCATGACCACCTTGGGATTCTCTGAGGATACCCGCTTGATGAGGTAACTCTCGGCGCTCGCCCCTTTCACGAGCAGCGGTTCGCCGGATTCCCCTCCCCGCAAAATCCCCACGGCTGTGTCCAGTCGCAGCTTGTTCTTCTGGGTGTCCTCCCCGTGACAGTCAAAACAGTGCGCCGCCAGGATTGGCCGCACCTGGGTCTCGAAAAACGCCGTGTCGCCCGGCGTCGCCGCGCCCACCGCGGCCGCCCCCACAAGGCCCATGAGGCAAACGAGCAGGCGATGAAGATGGGAAGTCATTGCGAGGCTGCGATTAAGAGGCATGGCATCGTGCTTGGCAACCAATCCAGCCGCGGGCCGGTGTAACGAGCCGGTTAAGCCGCCGGAATTGGTGACCATTTGATTCACTCCAAATTGCATATAATATCCAAACGTGACACTGCAAGCGCGGATTGCATACAATCCCGAGGTGTCAGTTAAGAAGTCGATAAACTCCAGTTCCACCGCCGCCGGCAAGGCCCGCATCGTGCACGGCGTCGTGCATGGTTTGTTGAAGGGGCGATGGCATGGCGGCGACCGGCTCACGGAAATTGAGGCGGCCGGGCTGTTTAAGGTCAGCCGCACGCCGGTGCGCGAGGCGTTGGTGGAATTGGCCTCGATGGGCATTGTTGAATTGCGCCGCAATTGCGGAGCGGTCTTCTGCCCCTTTGGCGAAAAAGAACTGCGCGACCTCTACGCCGTCCGTTCGCTACTTGAAGTAAAGGCTGCGCAACTGGCCGCCACGCGGATGGCGGAAGGCACCATCGATCAGCTTCGCGAAGACTTCGAACGATTGCGTCGCGAGAAGATCCCTGACCGCGACTGGTGCCTTGACCGGGCGCTTCATTCAGCCGTTGCCGAAGCGTGCGGCAATCCCCGGTTGACCGGCGAAATCGCCCGTTACCGCGATCTGGTGCAGACCATGCGCGAAGCCGTGGGCAGCGTTCTGGCCGACATTCACTCCACCTCCCTGATCGAACACCTGCGGCTGCTGCGCTGCCTCAAACAGCGAGACCCCGCCGCCGCCGCCGCCGCCATGCGTCAGCACCTCGCGCAAGCAGCCAAATCGGCGGTCAAAGCGTTGAGAAATTTGCGGCAATAGTCTGTAACGCGGGCTTCAGCCGGTCGAGAAGATGCTTCGCACTTACTCGGCTTCGGGCGCATCTCAGTTTCTTGCAACCCCCTGCTTTCCCTCGAAAACCCGCTACGCGAAAGCCAAGCTGGCGTGGAGAAAACCTGCTGTTCCTGCGGGAACTCCCAGACTCGTGCAAGAAACTGAGATGCGCCCCTCGGCTTCCCGACTACTGCGCGCGTGACACCACGCGCGGCGTTTCGCAAGCTGCGCACGATGTTTGCCACCCTCCGTAAGTGGGCCGAGTTCGTGAAACTCTCGCACACCGTCTTCGCGCTGCCCTTCGCCCTGGCCGGGATGGTCGTGGCGGCGCGGGAGAACCGTGGCTGGCCGGGCTGGCGCACGTTCGGACTCATTCTGCTGGCGATGGTCTGCGCCCGGACGTGCGCGATGGCTTTCAACCGCATCGTGGACCGCAAGTTCGATGCCGCCAATCCCCGCACCGCCACGCGCCACCTGCCCGCCGGACAAATCTCCCTCTTCAGCGCCGGGGCGCTCTGCCTGCTGGCCGGCGCGGGCTTGGTCGGCGCGGCTTGGCTCCTGAATCCGCTGTGCTTTTACCTCTCGCCCGTCGCGCTGTTCTTCGTGTGCTTCTATTCGCTGACCAAGCGCTTCACGAGCTACACGCACGTCTGGCTCGGCCTCGCGCTCGCGCTCGCGCCGGTCGGAGCTTGGCTGGCGGTGAAGGGACAGCTCGGCTTCGTGGCGGCGAAGGCGACCTTCGGCGCGGGGCCGCTGGGCCGCTTCGTGGCGGAGCAGGGCTGGACTGGCATTCTCCCCATCGTTCTCGCGCTGGCCGTGGTGTTCTGGCTCATCGGCTTCGACATCATCTACGCGATTCAAGACTACGAGTTCGACCGCACGCACGGCTTGCACTCGCTCGTCGTGGCGTGGGGGCCGAAGAACGCGCTCACCGCTGCCCTGCTGGCGCACGGCGTGATGTGGCTGCTGCTGGCGCTGTTCGGACTGCTCGCGGGCTTCCGGCTGTCCTACTACGTTGGACTGGTCCTGATCCTCGGCTGTCTGCTCTTCGAGCACTTCCTCGCGCGGAAGCGCAGCCTGAACTGGGTGAACAATTCCTTCTTCCGCCTCAACGCCGTCATCAGCGCCGTCTTCCTCGCGGTGACGGTGACGGAAGTGGTGTTCCCCGGGTTTCGGATGCGGGAATGAGGCCAATTTCGAAATGACGTCCGGTGGGCTGGCTGGCGGCTCGCGCCGCGCGCTGGCTCCCTCTCCCTTCATCGGCGGAGGGGAGAGGGCTGGGGGGAGGGGTTCCGTGCGTCGGCGTGGGTGGCCGCACCCCTCATCCGGCCTGCGGCCACCTTCTCCCCTCCGTCGAGGAGGGGAGAAGGTGTGCGGCGTCAGGTCGGCCCGAGGCGGCTTTGGCTCCCCCTGCTTCACCGATACCAAACAAAAAGGGCGCCCCGAAGGGCGCCCTTTGAATTGTTTTTTCCAGTTAAGCTGGCCGATCAGAGCGGGAAGACCGCCTTGTGGAAGTCAACACCCAAGCCTGACGAAGCCTGGCGCAATTGGATCTGCAGGGCGGAGCTGGTCGTCTGCTGCACGCTGCCATCCGACAGCGCGTAGTTGCCCGCCATGTCATGGTGACCGCCATTGCCAGTGGTGCCGGTGCCGGTGACCCACGCGGCGAAGCCGGTGGTCCGGTTCATAACCGTGGTGCGCGCAAAGCTACCGGCATAAACAGCTATGGCAGGGTTAGCAATCGCAGCGGCGGCCGTTTGATAATTGCGATCCGAACTGAGAATCGCATTGGGCTGGGTCTCGTCCGCATCCAGCACGACATTGAACGAGGTTGCATTGTCCTTCCCCTGCGCCGTGTAGGTGGGAAAGGTCCCGCCGCTGTTGCCGGCGCCGGTGGGGAAGAAGTAACCGGTAAGCGTCCCGGTCGTAAAGTCGCTCCTCATGTTGTTGAGCTTATTGCGGTCACCGGGGCACATCAAGATCTTGGCAGAACCCAGCTCGTTGGACATGGCCATGAAATGCATCCACGTATGATTGCCAGCGGTTTGGCCGGCTGCAGCGGGCGCAGCGATGGATGGATTAGCCGCAGCGGTGAAAATACCAGTCATCGCCGTGTAGCTGGCGACCGGCACACGGAAGGGGAAGCGGTCATCGTTGTCGTTGGCGAACACGCGGAAGGACAAGCCGACCTGCTTGAGGTTGTTGGCGCATTTGATGCGGGACGCCTTGGCCTTGGCCTTGGCGAGGGCGGGCAGGAGCATGCCTGCGAGGATGGCGATGATGGCGATGACGACGAGCAGCTCGATGAGCGTGAAGCCCCCGGCTTTCTTGTGGGTTTGGATTTTCATGCGTTTGTTGTGTTGTTCTGTCTTTCCCGTCGGGCGACTTCGAGAACGATTCTCGGAGTTCCAACTTAGGCTGAGTCTCCCTCAGCGAGTGCGATGCCAACGGCCGGTGGGGGAGTGTGCTATTTTTTGGCCCGTGCCGGGACCTGTCCCGTAAATTATCTGCAACTCTCTTTCCCCCAGTTGATTGCGTCGATCTATCCGGCTTGGATAAGACTTCGGCAATCGGCCACGGTCTGGGTCAGCGGAGGAG
>SIBB01000106.1 GCA_009695395.1 Pedosphaera sp.
GGCCGCCAATGACGGCGGCCTTTCGAGTGAAATTGGACGGAGGTTTACTTGGCGACGGGCTTGGCGGCGGCAGGTTTTTGCGCGTCCACCTTGGCTTTCACCTCAACCTTGTCGGCACCGGTGAGTTTGGCGGTGGCTTCGCTCAACCGCTCGGCGATCATGCCGCTGGTATCGCACCCGGCAGAAATCTTCACGATCTGTCCGCCCTTCGCGATGAGGAAGTTGCTGGGCATGACTTTCGTGTCGAAGACCTTCCAGCTATCGCCCTTGGTGTCCACCGCGTAGAGCATGTTGAGCTTCTTCTCCTTCACGTAGGCTTCGACCTTCGCGTCTGGCTCGCGGAAGATAGCAAGACTCGTCAGGCCCTGCGCCTTGTAGGCGGTGTGCAGTTCCTGAAAGTAAGGCAGTTCCTTGTCGCAGCCGAGGCACCCACAGGTGAGGCGCACGAGCACCGGGCCTTTGGCGGTAAGCTCGGCGAGGTTGATTTCCTTGCCGGTGGAATCCTTGATTTTGAAGTCGGGGGCGGCCTTGCCGATGGCGACCTTCTTGGGTTCCTCCGCTTGGGCGAAGGCGACGGTGGTGGCGAGTGCGAGGAACAGAACGAGGTGTTTCATAGGTGATATGCGATGGCGAAACTGACCGGGCGGTGGCGAAGGTTATTCAAGAGGAGCTTGGCAGGCGTCGGACGGGCAGAATCTGAAGCGAAACCACGTGCCTCCTAGTCGGATGGTGGCAAGTGAGATGCACCCAGTCGCCCAAGCCCGATGGATAATTTTCTTTGAAGCCGCGCGGTGAGTTGCCAGAGTGCACCCATGTTTCTGACGCCTGCAAGCAAGTCGGCGTGAGCCTATGGCCAACACTTCATTGACACGCAAATTGCAGGATGTGGAGGCGGTGCCCGCCGCCGTGACTCCGCCGGATCACTCCACGGAAACGTCCTTCTTAAAAAAGCCCAAGCTCGCCACCGGCAAATCTCGCAAGCGCGAGATCCCTGAGGGCTTGTGGACCAAGTGCCCAAAGTGCTCGACCATGCTCTACGACAAGGAGCTGGACGCGAGCTTGAAGGTTTGCGCGAAGTGCAGCCACCACTTCGGCATCGGCTCCCGCGAGCGCATCCACTCGCTGGTGGAGACCTGCTCCTTCGAGGAGATGGACGCCGGCATGACCGCAGTGGACGTGCTCAAGTTCACGGGCGTGGCCACCTACGCCTCGAAGCTCGAAGCCTACAAGAAGAGCACCGGCCTCAAGGACGCCGTCATCACCGGACTCGGCACCATCGGCACTCAGAGGGTGGCCCTGGGCGTGATGGATTTCAGCTTCCTCGGGGGCTCGATGGGATCGGTGGTCGGGGAGAAGCTCACGCGGATGATCGAGGCGGGCACGGCCCGGGGCTTGCCGGTCATCATCATCTCTACCAGCGGCGGTGCGCGAATGTATGAGGGGATGTTCAGCCTCATGCAGATGGCCAAGACCAGCGCGGCGCTCGCCTACCACGCGCGGAACAAACTGCCCTACATCAGTGTGCTGACGCACCCGACGACTGCCGGGGTCATGGCCAGCTACGCAAGCCTCGGTGACCTCATCATCGCGGAGCCGGGCGCGATGATCGGCTTCGCCGGCCCGCGCGTCATCAAGGACACCACGCAGGCCGAGCTACCGCCGGGATTCCAGACGGCAGAATTCCTCCTCGACCACGGACTGATTGACGCGATTGTGCCGCGCTTGGAATTGAAGGGATCCCTCTGCGGCTACTTGGAGTGCCTGATGGCCGGCCACCGCAGGAAGCAGGCGGCGTAGTCCCTACTTCGCCTTTGCACGCCGCTTGGCTTCGAGGACCCCCCGGCGCAGATCCACCAGCGCGACGGTGTGTTTGCCGTTCACGTTTGCCTTATCGAGCGCTTCCACGAGCTGGCCGAACCGCTCGTCCAGGACAGGTTTCACGGCGAAATCGTCCGCCTTCAAATTGGGGAAGCACAACTGGGAAAGGCGGGCGAGGCTGGTGTTCAGGAAGGATTCGTCGCGGGCGCGAAGGAAGGCCAGACTCGCGGCGAGAAAATACTCCGTGGCGACAGGATAATTCTTCTGGGGCGAGTTCACAATGCGGGTGGCGTAGTCGAAATACAGCAGGCCGAACGGGTGTGCGCTGCGATTCTCGAGCACCTCCACCATGAGGAGAATCTTGCGGTTGAAGTCCTCGTTCTGTTGCGCGAGCGAGTTGCTAGACACGCCACCAGAGGTGGTCACCTGCGTGCGGAGGGACTGCGCCAACTCGTTGAGCTTGCGGTCCAGCGCCTGCTCGCGAGCCGTGAGTCGAGCGTTCAGAGTCGTGTCCAATTCCCGATTGAACGCCGCGTAACGCTGTTCGTTGGCCGTCTCCAGCGCTTTCTGTATGGCGAGCTTGTCGTGCTCGTAATTTTTGTGGCTGGTGAACCATGCGAAGAGCACGAGGATGGCCACCAAACCGAGCATCAGGCCAGCGGCGACCTTGACCGTGTCCATGAGCCGTCGCTCGTTGTCGTGCATAGCCTGCACCTCCGCTTTTAGGGCTTCCAACTCGGCGTGCGTTTGGTTCGGGTCCATCGGATTTTCGACAGTTGCTTCTCTCTGTATCATGGTGCGCTGCGAGTGGGTTGTCCACGAGGATTTCGGAGGGAACATGTCCGCAGTCATGCGCATCACCTTGCATCGCGGCGGGTCGTTCAATGGGTCAAACGGCGCGCACGCTGGTTTGGTTCGGACAAACTGTCACGCCCAGCGCATCCGGGCTTGGACAATGGCTGTCCCTCCTGTAAAACCTCCGCGCTTATGAGCCTACGCAGCAGCACAAAGAAGATTGCCGCCGAGAAGCCCGCCGTGTCCCCGGCGGTGCCCAAGACCTTCCAGAAATTGCTGGTCGCCAACCGTTCCGAAATCGCCATCCGCGTGTTCCGCGCGGCGACGGAGCTGGGGCTGCGCACCATCGCGGTCTATGCCCAGGAGGACCGCTTCTGCGTGCATCGCTTCAAGGCGGACGAGGCCTATCTCGTCGGCCAGGGCAAGGGGCCGGTGGGGGCTTATCTCGACATCGAGAGCATCGTGGCGCTGGCGAAGGCGAGCGGCGCGGACTTGATTCATCCGGGCTACGGCTTTCTGTCGGAGAACGCGGCGTTCGCCCGCGCGTGCGCAGCCGCTGGCATCACGTTCGTCGGGCCGCGCCCGGAGCTGCTGGAGATGATGGGCGACAAGACGGCGGCGCGTGCGCTCGCGCAGCGGATTGGCGTCCCGACTTTGCCCGGCACGGAGGAACCGATCACTGACCGGGGCGACGCGCTCAAGCTCGCGAAGGAGATTGGTTTCCCGCTCATCATCAAGGCCGCGTTCGGTGGGGGCGGGCGCGGGATGCGCGTGGTCCACAAGGCGGGCGACCTAGCGAACCTGCTCGACGAAGCGCAGGCGGAGGCGGGGCGGGCGTTTGGCAATTCCGCCGTCTTCCTGGAGAAATACATTCCCAACGCGAAGCACATCGAGGTGCAGATTCTCGGCGACCAGCATGGCAACGTAATTCATCTGCACGAGCGCGATTGCTCGGTGCAGCGCCGGCATCAGAAGGTCGTCGAGGTCGCGCCGTCGTTTGGCCTGCCCGAGCACGTCATCAAGGAGCTGTGCGACGCTGCTGCGCGGATGGCCGGCGAGATTCGCTACGACAACGCCGGGACTATCGAGTTCCTCTACGACCTCGACAAGCACCAGTGGTTCTTCATCGAGATGAACCCGCGCATCCAGGTGGAGCACACGGTAACGGAGGTCATCACCGGCCTCGACCTCGTGCGGGCGCAAATCCTCATTGCCCAAGGCCACCGCCTGCACGGCCCCGAGGTCGGGATGCCGCCGCAGAATCAAATCCCGCGCAACGGCTACGCGGTGCAATGCCGCGTCACCACCGAAGACCCAGAGAACAAGTTTACGCCGGACTACGGCAAGATTCTCACCTATCGCAGCGCGGGCGGCTTCGGCGTGCGGCTCGACGGCGGAATGGGCTTCGCGGGCGCGGTCATCACACCGTTCTACGACTCGATGCTCGTGAAGGTCACCAGCTCCGGCCAGACCTTCGACATGGCGCTCCAGCGCACGGACCGCGCGCTGCGCGAGTTCCGCATTCGCGGGGTCAAGACGAACATCCCGTTCCTCGAGAACCTCATCCACAACCCCGTCTTCCGTAGCGGGCAGGCCACGACCACGCTGATTGACAACACGCCGGAGCTGTTCGCCTTCAAGCCCCGCCGCGACCGTGCGACGAAGCTGCTGAACTTCCTCGGCAACGTGGTGGTCAACGGCAACCCGCACGCGAAAGGATTCAAGCCCGAGAAACCCTTCGCCCTCGCGCAGCCGCCCGCCTACGACCACAAGCAAGCGCCCGCCGACGGCACGCGCGACCTGCTCCACAAGCTCGGCCCGAAGAAGTTCGCGGCGTGGGTGCTCAAGCAGAAGCGCCTGCTCGTGACTGACACGACGTTCCGCGACGCGCACCAGTCGCTCATGGCCACGCGGGTCCGCAGCTACGACATGCTCGCCGTCGCCGATGCGCTCGCGCGCCGCGCGCCGCAGCTCTTCTCGCTCGAGATGTGGGGCGGCGCGACCTTCGACACCGCGATGCGCTTCCTGCACGAGGACCCGTGGGAGCGCCTGCGCGAACTGCGCAAGCGCGTGCCGAACATTTGCTTCCAGATGCTCTTCCGCGGCAGCAACGCCGTGGGCTACACGAACTATCCCGACAACGTCGTCGCGGGTTTCGTGAAGCACGCCGCGGCGTCGGGCATGGACATCTTCCGCGTGTTCGACTCGCTCAATTACACGCCTAACTTGCGAGCCGCGATGGAAGCCGTGCAGGACACGCACGCCATTTGCGAGGCGACTGTCTGCTACACCGGCGACATCCTCGACCCGAAGCGCGACAAGTATTCGCTGAAGTATTACGTCGCGCTGGCCAAGGAACTGGAGCGCATGGGCGCGCACATGATTGCCATCAAGGACATGGCCGGCCTCTGTCGCCCCTACGCCGCGCACAAGCTGGTGAAAGCGCTCAAGGACGCCGTCGGTTTGCCCATCCACTTCCACACGCACGACACCAGCGGCATCAACGCCAGCTCCGTCCTGCGCGCCGCCGACGCGGGCGTGGATGTCGTGGACCTGGCCATCGCCAGCATGAGCGGCAGCACGAGCCAGCCGAACTTGAACAGCATCGTCGCCGCGCTGCAAAACACGCCGCGCGACACGGGCCTGGACCTCGAGGCGCTCAACGAGTTCTCCGACTACTGGGAACTGGCGCGCGAGTATTACCGGCCGTTCGACACCGCGCCCAAGGCCGGCAGTGCCGAAGTTTATCTCCACGAGATGCCCGGCGGCCAATACACGAACCTCAAGGAACAGGCCGCCAGCATGGGCTTGGCGAACCGTTGGCGCGAAATCGCCCACACCTACGCCGAGGTCAACACGCTCTTCGGCGACATCGTCAAGGTCACGCCCAGCAGCAAGGTCGTGGGCGACATGACCATGTTCCTCATCACGCGCGGCATCAAACCCGCCGACGTGGTGAACCTCGAGCCCGGCACCGTGCCGTTCCCCGCGAGCGTCATTGATATGCTCTCCGGCGGCCTCGGCCAGCCGATGGGCGGTTGGCCCGCGCAAGTTCAGAAGGTCGTGCTCGGCAAGCAGAAGCCCATCACCGTGCGCCCCGGCGAGGACTTGCCTGACACAAACTTGAAGAAGGTCCGCGAGGAACTCACCACCAAGCTCAAGCGCGACGCGACCGACGACGACCTCTTCAGTCACCTGATGTATCCCGAGGTCTTCGCCGACTTCGCGAAGGTCCAGCGCGACTTCGGTGAAGTCAGCGCGCTGCCGACGAACGCCTTCTTCTACGGCCTGAAACCTGACGAGGAAATCAGCGTGAGCATCGAGCAGGGCAAGACGCTCTTCATCAAGCTGGTGAACATCGGCACGCCGGACAAGGACGGTCGCCGCACCGTGACCTTCGAGCTGAACGGCATGACCCGCGAGACGAGCATCCCGGACAAATCCGTGGCCGTGAAGACGAAGGCCCGCGCGAAGGCCGACCCCGCCAACCCGCTCGAAGTCGCCGCGCCCATCCCCGGCATCATCACCGCGCTGGCCGTCGGCGTCGGCGCGAAGGTGGCCAAGGACGACAAGCTCGTGACGATGGAAGCGATGAAGATGCAGACCACCATCTACGCGCAGGCCGACGGCGTGGTGGCCGAAATCAGCGCGCAAGTCGGCGAGACGGTGGAGAGCAAAGATTTGCTGATGAAGCTGAAGGCGTGACCTTGCGATGATGGGAACACTCCAGTTCCCTGTGCCCAGCTCCTCACCGAAAAGCGGCACTGCGCCACGGCCGACAGGAGTGTCCGCCCCACCACGGCTATGTCAGCGGCGTCGCGGTTCCAGTCAGGGACTTGCGCACGATCTTCTTCACTATCTCCAGATTCTTAGTCAGCTCGTAGGTCGCCTTGAGCAACTCGTCCTGCGCGGCCTGATTGCCCAGCGCGCGGATGGCGGGCGAGAGTTTCATCGTGGCCTTGGACATCTCGTCGCAGGTCTGTTTGATGGAGTCAGCCGCTTCTATGGGAGTCATGTGGACAGCTCGGGTTAGTGCAGGTTAGTGGTTGAAAATGTTCTTCACGAGAACCGGTCTTCCGTCCACGGGTCAGCGGTGTTGGAGTAGCCGCGCAATTCCCAGAAGCCGAGAATGTCTCGGTCAAGGAAGGTGATTTCGCGCACCCACTTCGCACCCTTCCACGCGTAGCGCTTGGGCACGATGACGCGCGCGGGACCGCCGTGCTCGATGGGCAGCGGTTCGCCATTCCACGAGTGCGCGATGAGCACATCGTCATCGAGGCAGACATTGAGCGGGTTGTTGGTCGAGTAACCGTCGTGACTCTTGAAGAAGACGTGCGTGGCGCTCGGCTTGGGCTTCACGAGGTCGGCGAGCGTGAAGAACGCGACGCCCTTGAACGCCATGTCGAACTGGCTCCACGTAGTGACACAGTGAAAGTCGCTCGTGTCCGTGAACTGCGGCAGTGCGAGAAACTGCTGCCACGAGAGCGTCACGGGATTCTCCACGTGGCCGCCAATCTTCAGTTCCCACTGGTCGAGCGGCACGCCGGGATGATTGCCGAGGTCGAGCACGGGGAAGTTGTGCACTTGCCGCTGCCCGGGCGGGAGGCGATCCGTCGAGCGGACAGTGGGCTTTTCCTGTCCGGCCATCTTGCGCGCCCAGCGCTCTTTCCGCGCGATGTAATCGTCGTTCATCAAGACCAAACCGTGCGGTTGGCGGGGGGCATTTGCAAGTTTGCCGAAGCCGCGAATGCTCGGTCCCGCTGGAAAATAGCATTGCCACCAACGTGCCGGCTGTTAGCTTGCGACCTCTTTTCGCCGGAAACGGCGGGAAGCAACGGCCTTAAACCAAACAGCCCGTGCCCGTGTGGGCAGGGGTGGCCAACGTAACACCAGAATAAATCCCGAGTTCTGCGGGATGGCCGGTCGCACCAATTACGGGCGGCGCAGGCTGACAACCAATCGGAACCGTTAAGCATATGATGACCATCGGTATCAAAGAATTGTTGGAGGCGGGCGTCCACTTCGGCCACCAGACCAAGCGTTGGAACCCGAAGATGAAGAAACACATCTTCGAGGCCCGCCACGGAATCCACATCATTGACCTCAGCCAGACCGCGCAGCAGCTTCAGGCCGCCTGCGAATTCCTGTCCGGCCTCGTCCGTGGTGGCGGCAACGTCCTCTTCGTCGGCACCAAGAAGCAGGCTCAGGAAGCCGTGAAGGAATCGGCCAAGGCCTGCGGCCAGATGTATGTCACCGAGCGCTGGCTCGGCGGCACACTCACCAATTTCAAGACTCTCAAGCGCTCGCTCACCCGCATGAAGAAGCTCGAGACCATGTTCGCCGACGGCTCCGCCGGCAAATACGGCAAGAAGGAACAGTCCGCCCTAGGCCGCGAACTCGAACGCTTCGTCAAGAACCTCGACGGCATCCGCACCCTCGACAAAATGCCCGACGTCATGTTCGTCGTGGACGTCAAGCGTGAGCACAACGCCGTAGCCGAGGCCCGCAAACTCAAGATTCCCATCGTCGCCATCGTGGACACGAACGCCGACCCCGACCTAGTGGACTACCCCATCGCCGGCAACGACGACGCCCTCCGCTCCGTCCGCCTCCTGCTCGCCGGTGTGACAGAAGCCTGCGGCACGGCCCGCGCCGAATATGAGGCCAAGCACAGCCGCACCAAGCAGACCGCCGAGCCCGCGCCCGAAGCCGTCCCGGCCTTGACCGCGGAGGCCCTCGCCTCCCTCGTCACCCCGCCTCAGGCCTAGTCAGGATTTCCTAGAATCGTGGCGGGTAGCCTCGTGCTGCCCGCCGCTTTCATCTTTCAACCCTCAACTTTCAACTGCTCACACATATGGCTGAAATCACCGCCGCAACCGTAGGCAAGCTCCGCGAGATGACCGGCGCGGGCTTGATGGACTGCAAGAAAGCGCTCACCGAGAACGGTGGCGACCTCGACCTCTCCGTGGACTGGCTGCGCAAGAAGGGCGTCGCCAGCGCCGCCAAGAAGGCCGACCGCGCCGCCAACGAGGGCGTCATCGCCCAACACATCGCGCCGGGCTCCAAGGTCGGCGTTCTCCTTGAGATCAACTGCGAGACCGACTTCGTCGCCAAGAACGACCAGTTCAGAAACTTCTGCGACAACTTGGCCAAGAAGATCGCCGGCAACCCCGGCGCAGACCTCGAACCCGACCGCGTCGTCGCCGTCGCGAAAATCGGTGAGAACGTCCGCATCCACCGCCACACCCGCTGGGAAGTGAGCGGCAACGGCCTCATCGCCGCCTACATCCACACCGGCGCGAAAGTCGGCGTGCTCGTCGAAGTGGGTGCGACCAACGAAGCCACCGTCGGCTCCGACGGCTTCAAGGAACTCGTGCGCGACATCACCCTGCAAATCGCGGCCGGCAATCCCACCGCCGTCAGCCGCAACGAGATTTCAACCGAGATTCTCGACAAGGAAGACGAGATCGCGCGCAACTCGGACGCCCTCAAAGGCAAGCCCGCTGCCGCGATGGTCAACATCCTCAAGGGCAAGCGTGAAAAGTATTTCCAAACCGTGTGCCTCGTGGAGCAGGGCTTCGTAAAGAAGAACGGCGAGATCACCGTGAAGGAACACATTGCCACCGTCGGCAAAGCCCTCGGAGACGAAGTCACCGTCCGCCGCTTCCTCCGCTACCAGATTGGTGCGGCCTGAGTTTTAGTTCCATCAACGAAGCAAACGGGCATCTCGCAAGAGGTGCCCGTTTTGCTTTCACCACTTCACATGTTGAACTCCGGGCCGAGGTATATCTCGCGGGCCTTCGGGTCGTTCAGCAGTTCCTCCGCGTTGCCCTCGTAGATGACTTGGCCGCGGTGGATGAGGTAGGCGCGGTC
>SIBB01000107.1 GCA_009695395.1 Pedosphaera sp.
CGTGGCGATGTTCCGCACGACGCAGAGGCGATGCGCCTGCTTCGCGCACTGCGGCATCAGCTCGGAAAAGTGCGTGCCGGGGACGCTGGTCTTGATGGTGCGGAACGGGCCGCCGAACTCGGTGTTCGGCTTCGGGTCCCAGCTCTCGAGCTGGCTCATGCCGCCGTCGAGCCAGACGAAGAGCACCTGCTTCTCCTTCTTGCGCATCGCCTCGGCGGCCTGCGGTGAAATCATGCCGCCGAGCGCGCCGAACGCCAGCGCACCGGCGGACGCGCCGAGGAACTGGCGGCGGGACGTGGCGTGCTCCCAGGGTTTGCAGAGGGGATTCATGTCAGTGGTTCGTGAAAAACTCCATCGAGGACAACATCGCCCACGCGTAATGCCCGAGCGCCTTCTCGCGGCTGGCGGCGTGCTTCGTGAGATACTTCGCCAGCTCGGCTTTCTCCTCGGCCACCGGTGGACGAGAGAGAATGGCGAGATACAACTCGTCAGCGACTTGCCCCGCGTCCGTCTGCGCGGCGACGCGGTCAAGGAGGTTGCCTTTGCGGCGCTGGAGCGACCAGAGCACGAGGTCGTTGTTCCGCAGGAAGAGCGCGGCGCGAAGGGTCGGGTTGACGTTCAGCTCCGGCTCCTTGGCTGCGTTGGCGAAGGCGGCGAGGAAGGCTTTCTCAAAATCCTTCTGCGTATGTTTCTTGCCCTCGACGCCTTCCCAAGCCTTGCCGCCCACGACGCGCTCGTGCTCGCCCGTCGCGGCGAGGAACGCGCGGGCGAGTTGCTCGGCGGAGAGCGGGCGCTCCTTCGCGACGGTGAAGAGTTCCTCCGGCGCGGCCTTGACTCCGGCAGGCAGCAGGCTCGCGCGCTGGTAAGTCTGCGTGAGTGCGAGTTCGCGGATGAGCCAGCGCAGGTCAAATTTGTGGTCGGTTAGTTCCTTCGCGAGCAGATCGAGCAGCTCGGGATGCGATGCGGGGTTATCGCTATGGTTGAGGTCGAGCGGCTCGACGAAGCCGCGGCCCATGAGCTGCCACCAAACACGGTTGGCGATGTTACGCGCAAAGAGCGGGTTCTCCGGCGAGGCGAGGCGCGCGGCGAGTTCCTTCAACGGACTGAACTTCGGCACGCCAGACTTGCGGGTCTTCGGGTCCGGCGGCACCAGCCAGATTTCGTCCTTCGCGGGATCGGGCAGCGGCACTTCGACACCGAGGGGCACGCGCGGGCCGGTCGCGCCCTTTACGTTGCTGAGGACGGACACGAACTCATATTTGTTCGTCATCATCGCCTCCTGCACCCAGGCCGTCTTGTAGTCGCCAGACGCGGCCTGGAGCTTCGTGTTCTGGAACGTGACGAAGAGGCCGTTGAAATCCACCTGCTTGTAATCTTTCACCGTGAGGTGCTTGTGGCACTGGCAGCATTGGAGATCCACGCCCATGAAAAGCCGGCCCGCGTCGCGCGTGAGGCCGGGATAATCGGTGTCCTGCTGACCGACCTTGTCGAGCCGGCGCGTCATGAACCATCCCGCGCCGCGCAGCTTCTCGTCCTTGAAATCCGGGCTGAGAATCTCGCGCGTCATTTGATCCCACGGCTTGTTCGCGCGGAAAGATTCAGTCAGGTAGCTGCGCCATTCGTCGTTGCTGCCGTTGCGCTCCATGAGCTGGATGTTGAACGCCTCGGCCATCTGCTCTGCGAAGCGCGGCGCGGCAACGAGCTGTTCAATCTGCTTGGCGCGTTTGTCAGCAGTCTTGTCGGCGAGAAACTTCTTCGTCTCCTCCGGGCTGGGAATGCCGCCGTTGAAGTCGAACCACGCGCGCCGCAGGAACTCCGCGTCGTCCGCCGGTGCGGCGAGCGGCTGCTTCGCGGCCTTCGCGACGATGAGCTGGTCCACCTGCCGATGCAGCGGCTCCGCGGCAAACGCGCCATGGCTGGCCATCAGCGCGGCCAATAGCAGCCAGCGAGTCAGGGTTGCGCTTGGGCGAAGCAGTTGCATCGCGTTAGTTGACGCAGCCGGTCCGCTGGGCATTGAACTTGGTTGCCTTTCCCGCACGATTCCGCGGCGCGAAGGAATGCTGGCATCACGCAAACTCCTTTGCCACGCTTCCTGCTCGTCGAACCGACCTGCCACCAAATGAAACTCCACCTCGCCCTCGCCACGTTGCTCATCGCCAGCCTCGTTCACGCCGTCGCCCAGACCGTCAAGACGCAGGACGTTCCCAAGCCCAAGACCGCGCCGAAGGCCGCGAAGAAAGACCCCGCGATGGAGGCGGTCACCGACCTGCCGGGCCTGCCGCGCGTGCTGCTCATCGGGGACTCCATCTCCGTCGGCTACACCGTCCCCGTGCGCGACCTTCTCAAGGGCAAGGCAAACGTCCACCGTATCCTCGAGAACGGCGGTCCCACCAGCAACGGCACGGCGAAGCTCGCGAAGTGGCTCGGCACGGGCAAGTGGGACGTCATCCACTTCAACTGGGGCCTGCACGATTTGAAGTCTATGGAGACGGGCAAGGCGCAGGTCAGCCTCGCCGATTACGAATCGAACCTCCGCGAGTTGGTGAAGCAGATGAAGGCGACGAACGCCAAACTCATCTGGTGCGCCACGACCCCCGTGCCGGACGCGAAGCTCTCGCCGCCGCGCAAGGACAGCGACGTGCAGGCCTACAACGCCCTCGCCAAGAAGGTCATGGACGAACACAAAATCCCGACGAACGACCTCTACGCCCACACCTTGCCCAAGCTCGCGGACGTGCAGCTCCCCGCCAATGTCCACTTCAAGAAGGAAGGCTCCGAGTTCCTCGCAAAGAAGGTGGCCAAGAGCATCGAGGAAGCATTGGCGAAGCGCTGAGTCCCGTGGCGGCGACTGCAAGTCGCCGGCACGCTCTCTTGCGGCGCGCAGCGCGGTTCCGTAGGATTCGGCCATGCACCACTACGTCGCTCCTTCTCGTCGTGATTTTCTCGCCGCGTCCATCGCCGCCGGCACCGCGTTGCTCTCTACTTCGCCCGCAGTCGCCGCACCAACGAGCACGCGCAAGCATCTCATCCAACTCGCGATTTCGAGCTACTCCTACTGGCACTTCCGGACCGCGAAGGTGCCCATCGAGACCGTGATCGAGAAGGCCGCCGCGCTCGGCGTCGCGGGCGTGGACATTCTTCACCGGCAGATGGACATCCCGGAGAAGGAACCGCTGACGGCCGCGCATCGAAGCTACCTCCAACGACTCAAACGCCACGCGTTCCGCAATGGCGTGAGCCTCGTCTGCCTTTCCATTCATCAGGACTTCGTGGACCCCAGCGCGGACTACCGGCGGGCGCAAGTCGAGCACACGCTCAAGTGCATCGAAATCGCCGCCACGCTCGGCATCCCGTCCATCCGGTTAAACTCCGGGCGCTGGAACACCATCGCGTCCTTCGACGATCTCATGAAGGCGCGCGGCGAGGAGCCAATCCTCCCCGGCCACACCGAGGACGAAGGCTTCAAGTGGTGCCAGGACTGTATCGAGCAATGTCTGCCTCGCGCCGCGGAGTTGGGCGTGGTGCTGGCGCTGGAAAATCACTGGGGGCTCACGCGCACACCGGCGGGCTTGCTGCGCTTGCTCAATAGCGTGCAATCGCCGTGGCTCGGCGGCTTGATGGACACTGGAAATTTCCTCGAAGACCCCTACCCGAAGCTCGCCGCCATCGCGCCCAAGACCGTCTTCGTGCAGGCCAAGACCTACTTCGGCGGCGGCGAGTGGTATACGCTCGACCTCGACTACGCGCGCATCGCGAAGATTCTGGCCGACGTGAACTACACCGGCTGGGTCTCGCTGGAAATGGAAGGGAAGGAACACGCTGACACCGCCGTGCCGAAAAGCATCGAGGTGCTTCGCAAGGCGTTCGGCGCGTAGGTTCCGTGCCACCGATTTGCAATCGCCGACACGTCACTCCGCCATAAGCTTCTTCCGCAGCTTCCCGTTGCTCACACAAATCTCCACGGCGTAATCCCCTTCCACCGGCTGCCACCAAAACTCGCCGCCTGCGCACTCGACGATGAGGCCGCCCGCCGCGACGTCCCACAACCGCACGCCGTTCTCGATGTAGGCGTCCAGCCGCCCGTTCGCCGTCCACGTCATCGAGAGCGCCGCCGCGCCGAGCAGGCGGACCTTGCGCACGCGATGCACGAGGCGGTTGAACACCGGCAGCATGAGCGCCAGCGTCTTGGTGTATTTGGCGAAGCCCATCGCCACGATGGCCTCGTCGAGCTTTGAGCGGTTGCTCACATGGATTGGCTTGCCGTTCAGCTTCGCCTTCTGCCCTCGCACGGCCGTCCACATCTCTTCGAGGAACGGGTCATACACCACGCCCACGAGAGTCGTGTAGCCGCGCAGCGGGCAACCCGCGTGCGGCGACTTGTCATCGCGCACTTGGAGCGCGATGGACACGCACGCGTGCGGGATGCCGTAGGTGAAGTTCACCGTTCCATCAATCGGGTCCACCACCCAGCGCGCGGCGGACGCCGGGTCGCCGAAGATGCCCTCCTCGCCAAGAATCGCGATGGTCGGAAATTCCCGCTGCAACGCGCGCTCGATGAGCTTCTGGCAACGCACGTCCAGCTCCAGCTTGATGTCGTGCTGTGTGGACTCGTTGATGCGCTTGGGCCGCGAAAGGTTTTGCCGCATCAGCTTCCCGGCCGCGCGGGCTGCCTGCGTGGCGGTGGTCAAGGCGCGCTGCAAGGCGCGGGGATTTCGTTCCATGCGCCGAGTCTAAATGCACGGGCAGGACAAAGGAAGCGGGCCCTTGGCAGACGACTATTACGGCAAAGCGGCATTGGCATCCCGGTCGTCCCGGTGTTCAATTCGGGCTTGGCAAACAGCGTGCATCCACCAGCCACATCCGACCTCGCAGCCCGCGCGCGTCACGTTCGCGACGCGCTCCCGCCCGGCGGCCTCTTCGCCGATCAGCAGTGGCGTGTCTCGCCCCAGCCCTTCGCACTCGGCCCGGAGCTGGCGCAGGAACTCGACACGCTCGGGCGCGTGCTGCTCCAGTTCTATCGCGCGGTCAACCTGCTCTATCGTAAGAGCGTCGAGGGCAAGCAGCCGGAGTGGATTGCCCGCTGGCTGGACCAGGGGAAGCCCGCGTGGCTCGTGGAACTTCAGCGCCACCCTGCGCTCAAGAACGAGCTACCGCGCGTCATCCGCCCGGACATCCTGCTCACAGAGGACGGTTTCGCCATCACGGAGCTGGACAGCGTGCCCGGAGGCATCGGGCTGACGGCGTGGCTGGGCGAGGTGTATTCAGAAGTCAGAAGTCAGGAGTCAGGAGTCATCGGCGGCGCGGATGGGATGCTCAAGGGCTTCACCTCCATCTTCGGAGACGCGCAGCGAGTGCACGTCATCGTCTCGGAGGAGTCGGCAAGTTACCGCCCGGAGATGGAATGGCTCGCAAACCAACTGAACGCAGCCAGCGGTCGCTCGTTCCACCTTCAGCCTTCAACCTTCAACTCCCCCTCCCCCGGCGACGCCGTTTATCGCTTCTTTGAACTCTTCGACGTGGCGAACGTGGCGGGCGCGCGACGGCTCTTCGAGCTGGCGACGGAGAAACAAATCCGCCTCACGCCGCCGCCGCGTCCGATATTCGAGGAGAAGCTGCTCTTCGCCCTCTTATGGAACCGTAACCTGCGCGGCTTCTGGCGACAGGAACTCGGCGAAAGCTTTCTCACCCGCCTGCAAAAGGCCGTCCCCTACACGTGGGTGGTGGACGCGACGCCCCTGCCGCCGCACGCCGCGTTCCCCGAGCTGAACCTCACGGACTGGCGGCAGCTCATGACGCTCTCGCAACGCGAGCGCGAGCTGATTCTGAAAATCTCCGGCTACTCCGAGGAGGCGTGGGGGGCGCGCGGCGTCTACCTCGGCAGCGATCTCTCGGCCGAGGAATGGAGCGTGGCCGTGACCAAGGCTCTGTGCGACTTCGACCGCTCCCCTTACGTGCTCCAGCGCTACCACAAGCCCCGCCTCGTCGAGTCGAGCTGGTTCGATTTCGACCGCAACGAACTCATGCCGATGCCGGGGCGCGTGCGCTTGTGTCCGTATTACTTCGTCGGTGGTGAAGGCGACGCCGCGCGGGCGAACCTCGGCGGAGTGCTGGCAACGATTTGCCCGGCGGACAAGAAAATCATCCACGGGATGAAGGACGCCGTGCTCGTGCCGTGCGCGGTGTGAATGCGCGCTCACCGTGTGGGCCATCAGGCCAAACTCACACCATCTCCGGCGCGTGAAAGTTCTCCGACGGCTTGAAGCGCGGGTTGCCGTCCGAGCCTTCGATATACTCGAAGACCTTGCCCTCGAAGTTCCGCAGGACCACGCGGTCGGCGTTGCGGCTCAGGACGTAGTCAGGATTCACCGGCACCTTGCCGCCGCCGCCGGGGGCATCAATGACATACTGCGGCACGGCGTAGCCGGTGGTGTGGCCGCGCAGGGATTTCATTATCTCCAACCCCTTGCGCACGCTCGCGCGTAGGTGCGCGCTCCCGGCGATGAGGTCGCATTGATAGACGTAGTAGGGGCGCACGCGGCAGATGAGGAGCTTCTGCACGAGCGCCTTCATCACGATGGGGTCGTCGTTGACGTGCTTGAGGAGGACGGATTGGTTGCCCAGCGGGATGCCGGCGTCGGCGAGGCGACCGAGGGCGTCGCGAACCTCACTGGTCAACTCACGCGGGTGGTTCGTGTGGACGCTGATGAAGAGCGGGTGGAATTGCCGCAGCATCGCGCAGAGTTCGGGCGTGATGCGTTGCGGGAGGAAGAGCGGGATGCGCGTGCCAATGCGGAGGAACTCGATGTGCTTGATGGCCCGCAGCCGGGTGAGGAGATACTCGAGCTTCTCGTCGCTGAAGAGCAGCGGGTCGCCGCCGGAGAGGAGCACGTCGCGGATTTCCGGGTGCGTGGCGATGTAATCAATCTGCCGGTCAAACTCCGGGTGGAAGTCATAGCCGCTGGCGTTGCTCACGAGCCGCGAGCGCGTGCAATAGCGGCAGTAGGCGGCGCAGCGGTCCGTGACGAGGAACAGCACGCGGTCGGGGTAGCGGTGCACCAAGCCGGGCACCGGCGAGTGCGAGTCTTCGCCGCAGGGGTCGGACATTTCCCACGACGCGGTGTTCGTCTCCTCCAAGCGGGGAATCATCTGCCAGCGGATGGGACAGTTCTCGTCCTCGGGGTCAATGAGGTTGAAGAAGTGCGGCGTGATGGCCATCGCCAGCTTGGTGCGGCAGAGGATGGCTCCGGCGCGTTCCGTGGGCGTGAGGGCGGGGAGGAACTTCTCGAGCTGCTCGACGGTCGTGACGCGATTCTTGAGCTGCCACTTCCAGTCGTTCCACTCGGCGTCGGGGATGTGCGCCCACGCGCCGCGCCCGGCGGGGTGGAACTCTTTGAGTGCTTGGAGGCGCTGGTCTGAAGGCGGCTCCTCGCCGTCCGCCGTTACGAAGTCCCGTGACATGATGGGCCGACTATAAAAGCCGAGGCGGGCGAGTCAAGTGAGCGGCCCGTGTCGCTTGACGGCGCGGCAGCAGCACCGCTTGAAAGAATACCTCTCGCTCCTCCCTGCTTCTCTGTTAGTCTCCGCAAGTCGTTTCGACAATCGCATGACACCCAAACTGTTCTCCGAGCTCGGCCTGTCCCCCGAAATTCTCAAAGCCATAGCCAAACTTGGCTTCGAGCAGGCCGCGCCCATCCAGGCCGCCGCCATCCCCGTTTTGATGGCGGGCAAGGACGTCGTCGGCCAGTCCCAGACCGGTTCCGGCAAGACCGCCGCCTTCGCCATCCCGGCCATTGAGAAAACCGACCCCCAGCTCCGCGCCGTCCAAGTCCTCATCCTTTGCCCCACCCGCGAGCTCGCCGTCCAGGTCTGCGAAGAGGTCCACAAACTCGCCTTCTTCAAACGCGGCATCCACGCCCTCCCCATCTACGGCGGCCAATCCTACGACCGCCAGCTCATCGGCCTCCGCCAAGGCGCGCAGATTGTCATCGGCACCCCCGGCCGCGTCATGGACCACATGGAGCGCGGCACCTTGCGCCTCGACCAGCTCAAGATGCTCATCCTCGACGAGGCCGACGTCATGCTGAACATGGGCTTCCGCGACGACATCGAGCACATCCTCAAGTCCACGCCCCCCACGCGCCAGACCGTCTTCTTCAGCGCCACCATGCCGCGGCCCATCCGCGACCTCATCGAGCGCCACTCCAAGACCCCCGAGAATGTCCGCGTGGAGCAAGCGGCCATGACCGTCCCCACCGTCGAGCAGATCTACTTCGAGGTGGATCGGCGCTGGAAAATCGAAGTCCTCACCCGCCTCATTGATGTCCACGACCTCAAGCTCGGCATCGTCTTCTGCAACACCAAGCGCATGGTGGACGAACTCGTCGAACACCTAAACACCCAAGGCTATTCCGCCGAAGGTCTGCACGGCGACATGAACCAAGCCCAGCGCGACCGCGTCATGGGCAAGTTCCGCAAGTCCGGCCTCGAATTCCTCGTCGCCACCGACGTCGCCGCGCGCGGCATCGACGTGGACGACATTCAAGCCGTCTTCAACTACGACCTCCCCTACGATGTCGAAGACTACGTCCACCGCATCGGCCGCACCGGCCGCGCGGGGCGCAGCGGCATGGCCTTCTCCTTCGTCGCCGGTCGCGAGCTTTTCCAAATCCGCAACATCGAGCGCTTCACCAACATGCGCATCCAGCGCGGCCGCGTGCCCTCCGTGGAAGAAGTCGAGGAAGCCCGCGCCAACCTCATGCTAGACCGGGTCCGCCTCACCCTCCAAGTCGGCAAATTCAACCGCCAAGACCACGCCGTCGAACGCCTCCTCGAAGAAGGCTTCGAGAGCACCGACATCATCTCCGCGATGCTGCACCTCCTCGAAGGCGGCTCCCCCGGCGAGCCGGACGCAGACCCCAAAGCCGCCGCCGCCCCGCGCCCAGCGCCGGGAGCGGAAGTAGAAGTCAGAAGTCAGGGGTCAGAAGTCAGGAGGCCCCTCGCCTCCCGTCCGGCGGCTCCGGCCTCGCGCCCGGCAGTCCCCGCCGTTCGTCCGGCAGCCCCCGCCCCCGTAGCGCCGGTTTCCAGACCCGCTGTCTCGCCAGTTTCCAAACCAGCCGCTCCCCGCGCCGTCGCGCAGCCGCCCGCCCGCCCGCTCCCAGCAGAAGCACGCCGAAATGAGGCAGAAGCCATCCTCCCGCAAGCAACTTCCCTACCCGGACAGGGAGAACCCGGCACATCCCAACCGGCCGAACAGGGAACCCAGCCGGCCACGCATGAAAGGCAGTCGCCTGAACACAAACCTATCCAAGCGAAACGCCCCAAGCCCCCGACTGAACCCCGTCCCCACTCCCCTCAAGCCCCCAGCCCCCCCGTTCTCAGCCATGATTCTGTGCCGCCTGATGCCGTAGCCTCCCTCGCAGCTCCCGATGACTCAGCCCCCTCTGGTTCCGCCGAGCTGAAACTCCCGGTCCCACCC
>SIBB01000108.1 GCA_009695395.1 Pedosphaera sp.
ATCATAGCTATCCTCGCCGGGATGCTGTTGCCGGCACTCTCCAAGGCCAAGGCCAAGGCGCAGGGTGCGCAGTGTTTGAACGGGACGAAGCAGATGGCGCTGGCATGGATGATTTACCAAGGGGACAACGATGATCGGCTTGTCGCTGCGGTCAATTGGCCCTCTCTGTCATATACCAATGAGACTTGGTGCACCGGATGGATGAATATGAACACTGCGCAGTGGACATCGTTCGCACAGGGATCCGAAACAAACTCCGCCTTTTTCATGCAGGCGCTACTGGGGCGCTACCTTGGCTCGGAGAAGATCATGCGTTGCCCCTCCGACAAGTTCGGCAGGCCGCCGGCGACCGGGCCGTATCCGCGTAACTTCAGCTTAAGCGCTTACATGAACGGCGGCGGATACGGCCTACCGCTCAGACCAACACCTGCTCCATTCAATGACGTCTCGATCCCCATCTACACACGCGCAGGCTCTCTCGGGAAACCTTCGAATCTGCTCACGTTCATGCATGAAGATGCCAACTCGATTGATGACGGAACCTACAATCCCACCATCGGGCCGCCGGGAACTGCTGCCAACACCACAGTCTTCGGCAACCGGCCCGCAGCCATGCACGGCAACTCAACCAGTTTCGCCTTCGCGGATGGGCACTCCGAGCTGCACCGCTGGGTGAATATCGAACTCACCACGGGCGCGACGGAGCTTAAAGGAGTTCCCCGGCCTCCCAATGACTCAGTTCCTGACATCACCTGGTTCAAGTCCCGCATCCACGACGGTTGGGCGCCTTGACGAGACTGCTTTGCAAACACACACGGGCTGAAGTCACACGACTTCAGCCCGTTTGCTTTCAGGCAGGCGGTTTAAGCCGCCTCCTCTTCAACGCCAGCCGATGCCATCCAGCTCTCGTAAGGGGGACGCTCCTGTCCCCCATGGCGAGTCGCGGGCGTGGACACGGCGGACAAGAGTGTCCGCCTCACGGGCATCACCGCCAGCCGATGCTGTCCAACCGCTTGAACTCCGCCTGCACGTCCGCGCCCTCGTAGAAGGACAGCCAGCCGCGCAAACGCTGTGTCTCCCCCGGTTTGCAGTCGGGGAACTTCGGGTCCGAGTGGATGCACGGGCACGGCGGGTTGGCCCACGGGCGGTGGTTGGGCTCCCACGCGGTGATGACCCAGCGCTGTCCGTCATCGGAGCGCGCGGCGATGTAGGGCTTGGCCAAAACCTTGTTGTCGTTGCTCTGCGTGGTGAAACCCTTCGCGCCCCGGAGCATAACGCAATTCTGCACGCGCAGGTCGGAGAGCGGCTCCTTCGTGCCGTTGCGCAGCCACATCTCCATCCGCACGCCATCGCGGCCCGGCACGACCTTCGTGCCGAAGGCGATTCCGTTCGGCAGCGTGCGCTCGAAGTCGAGCGAGCCGTCAGTGCGGCGGGTCCATTCCAGCTGCGGCAGCTCAACATTCTGCTTCGACCAGACGGTCGGCACGTGCGTGTGCGCGAGGTAGGTGAGCCCGAGGTTCGACCAGATGGCTTCCGGCACATCCACGACGACATAGCTCGCGGGGTCCCAAGGGGTGAACACGCTCACCTTCGTCTCGCGCTGCGGGTTGACCGCGCCTTCGAGGAAGCCGATGCGTGGATGCCGGCCGCCGGGATAGGGGACGACAAGCAAGGGCGCATGAGCTGCGCGCGCCGTCGGCGGGTCCAGGCGCACATCGTAGCGTTGCAGGGCACCATCAATCTCCGACGCGGTCATGCCCGTCGCGGCCCGGACTTCGTCGCGGGAGAAGCGATGCTGCGTCATCATGTTCCATAGCCAGAAGCGCAGCGAAGGCTCGTCGGGCCGTCGGGCGTTGCCGAGGTCTGGCTTCTCGCCGGGCGCGCCGTCTGGCGTCACACGCGCCTCGGTGGAGAGCTTGTAAGTGTGGCCGGTGGACGCGGTGAGTTCCGCCTCGACCAAGTAAGCGCGGTAGCCGGACTCGGGCTTCTCGATGCGCGCGGAAATCTGTTTGCCGGGATTGGATTTGAGTTCGGTGCCGGACCACTTGTCATTGCGCAGGTCGCGGTCGGTGGAGTCTGCGGTCATCAGTCGGAAGGACTTCGCCGCCGGAGAGAGCGCCACGTCCACGGTCGGGGCATCGAGTGCGCCGCCCTTGAACTCCCACTTCATCTGCGGCAATTCCTCGCGGTCGGCGAGCATCTGGAAGAACGCCGCGAGCGTCTGCGTCGCCTCCTTTCCACCAGCGAGGTCGTGGCCGGCGTTCGTCGTCTGGAAAATCAGCTTCGGGTCGGGCAACTCGTGCCAGTAGTGGCGGAGTGCGTCCACGGTCCAATACGGGTCGTTCGTGCCGAGCAGGATGAGCTTGGGCAGCGTGTAACTCCGGCGGTAGCTGAACGGGTCCACCCAGCCGCGCAGTTCCACCATGCGCGGGTCGTCCATGCGCTCGATGAGGTTCAAGTTCGTGTAGTCGCCAATCTGCTCGCTCTGTTTGCCATAAACCTGCTGCGCCCATTTCGTCTGTGCCTTCATGTTCAGCATATCGATCACCATCGGCGCGATGCCGACGACCCGCGTGTCGGCGGCAGCGGTGAGCCAGGTGGTCCAGCCGCGCTTGGACGCGCCGGAGACGACGAAGCGCACGGGCTTCGCGCCACCGCCCTCGATGGCGAAGGCCTGCACGGCGTCCATCGCGCGCACGGCGGACTTCGCCATGGGGAAGAGCAGCGGCCACTCGCGATCGCCGGTCTTGAGATACTCGTTGAACGTGTAGGCGATGAGCGCGTCCTCCTTGCGCCCGTCGTAGAGCGGTTGGCTCGGCACTCGGTTGACGGCAGCCGCGATGGCGCCGCCGCGCTCGGCCATGGTCTTGAGCAGGTTGAACAGCTTGGACACGTCGCCATCGCCGGTGATGAAGAGGAAGGCGATGTCCTTGTTGCGCACCTGCGGCGGGCGGACAACGAGCACCTGATGCTGCCAGACGTTCCCGCGCCAAGTCTGCGAAGTCATCTCCAGCTTCGTCGCGGTGAACCCGTCCACGTCGCGCTGCTCGGACTGCTTCCACGCGAAGGAAGCGTCCGGCTTGCGGACGTAATCGCCGAGTGCGTCAGCGGCACGCGACGGCAGCGGGGCAAGGAGGAGTGTGGCGAACAGGACGAGGACGAAGCGCATCCCGCATCGTCACGCGCGGGTGGAGTGAGTCAACCCGTTTCGCTGCTTGTCCCGCCCGCCGGCTTTGCTACCGTCCGCGCCCCTGTGGACATCACGAAAGAAATCCAGCGCCGGCGGACCTTCGCCATCATCTCGCACCCGGACGCGGGCAAGACGACGCTGACCGAAAAGCTCTTGCTCTACGGCGGCGCCGTGCAGCTCGCCGGCAGCGTCACCGCCCGCAAGCAGCAGCGCGCCACGACCTCCGACTGGATGGAGCTGGAGAAGAAGCGCGGCATCTCCATCAGCTCCACCGTCCTCCAGTTCGAATACGAGGGTTACTACATCAACCTCCTCGATACCCCCGGCCACAAGGACTTCTCCGAGGACACCTACCGCGTCCTCACCGCCGTGGACTCCGTCGTCATGGTCATTGATGCCGCCAAGGGCATCGAGCCCCAGACCCGCAAGCTCTTCGAGGTCTGCCGCCAGCGCGGCGTGCCCATCTTCACCTTCATCAACAAGTGCGACCGCCCCATGAAGGACCCCCTCTCCCTCCTCGACGAACTGGAGAAGGTCCTCGGCATCGGCGCGTTCCCGGTGAACTGGCCCATCGGCACCGGCTTCGAGTTCAAGGGCGTCTATGACCGGCGCGCGAAGCAATTCCATCTCTTCGAGCGCACCGTCGGCGGAGCTTACCGTGCGCCCGTCGAAGTCGGTGGCCTCGACGACCCCGCCATCCGTGGGCGGCTCGACCCCGTGACTTACGCGAAAACGGTGGAGGAAATCGAGATGCTCGACCTCGCTGGCGAAGAGTTCGACGAGGAGTCCGTCCTCGCCGGCCTGACCACGCCCGTCTTCTTCGGCAGTGGCGTCAACAACTTCGGCGTCCAGCTCCTGCTCGACGGCTTCCTCCAGCACGCCCCCGCGCCCAAGTCCCGCGTCATGGCCGGCCTGTCCATCGCGCCTGAGCACCCGGCCTTCTCCGGCTTCATCTTCAAGATTCAGGCGAACATGGACCCACGCCATCGTGACCGTATCGCCTTCCTGCGCGTGTGCTCCGGCAAGTTCGAGCGCGACATGGTCGTGAGCCACTCGCGCACCGGCAAGAAAGTCCGCCTCTCCAGCTCGCACAAACTCCTCGGCAACGAGCGCGAGACCGTCAACGAAGCCTACCCCGGCGACGTCATCGGCCTCGTGGGACACGACGGCTTCGGCATTGGCGACACGCTCACAACGGACCCGACGATTCTCTATCGCGAGATCCCCCGCTTCACCCCGGAGGCCTTCTCGTTCCTGCACAACCCGAACACGGCGAAGTTCAAACAGTTCCGACAGGGCCTCGACCAGTTGCTTCAGGAAGGCGTCATCCAGGCGCTGACCCTCCGGCACTCCGGGAGCAAGGTCCCGCTCCTCGCCGCCGTCGGCCCGCTGCAATTCGAGGTCGTCCAGTTCCGGCTGGAGAACGAATACGGCGCCACCTCGCGGCTGGAGACCACCCCGTGGAACGTAGTGCGCTGGCTGCCGGCCTCTATGACGGACGAGCAGCTCGACGCGCTCTCCCTGCCGACCGGCGCGAAGGTGGGCTACGACATGGGCAACAACCCCGTGGTGCTCTTCGCGAACGAGTGGTCCGCGAACTACTTCACCACGCCCAACCCCGGCGTGACGCTCTCGCAACTGCCCGTGGGTTTGTCTGGGTTGTAGCAGTTGGGTGGAAGGGCCACCCGGCCAAGTTGGCTGCTCCACCCTGAATCAACTGCATCGCTCCGCTCGGAACAAGTCATGGGCTGGTTGAAAGACTCCACAGGCACATTCGGATGAAACTGCCAAACATTCGAGCACACCACGGAGAGATTGGGACGAAGCTTGCCTCAGTTTGCCTCTCTAACGTAACCAACCTTCGTCCCAACACTGAGTGTATTTGAACCCCAGTGGCTGAGGTTTGGCCAAAATCGCCAAGGATGTGGTCCGTGGTGGCCGGGTCTTTATGCCGAACTCCGAAGTTGGCCCCGCACTCGGCCGTCTCCATCCGAGCGAGAGAGCTGGGGTGAGGGAGAATAGCCACGAACTGGCCGACGCTTGGAAGAAACTGGGTTGCACCCTCCGCGGTGAGCCCTGCCAGAAAAGCAAAGGGCCCGCTAGGAATCAGCGGGCCCTGCCAGACGGCTTTCCGTCGAGGTTAGTTCTCGGACTTGACCGCGAGGGTCAGGCCGAGGCCGGTGGGCGCAGGCTCCTGGATGGCGCTGCGGAAGGATTCGAGGGTCCAGCCCTGCGGGCCTTTCTTCGCGCCGTCCACACGGAGCGGCTCGAAGGAGAGGAGGAATTCACCCTTGGCCTTGTTCTTCAGCTCGATGCGCACGTTGCTTTTGTGCTTGGCGATGACGGCGTCCACCTTGGCCGCGTTGTCGCCCTTGGCGTAGTCCGCGATGGTGAACTTGAGCGTGGCGACGTAGGGGTCGCCGTGGACGGGCGCGGCGGCGAAGACGGCCTGCGCCAGCTGGTGATGGCTGACCACCGCGGGGTCGAACGTGATGACCGCGAAGCCGGTGTTCTCGCTGAGGTCATCAATCTTGGTGACGGAGGGGAGCTTGCGCAGGGATTCGTCAATGGAGCTGGCGCAACTGCTGCACTTCACCTCGGTGATGTAGAAGGTGGCAGTGGCTTTCGCGGCGGGCTTGGCCTTGTCCGCCGCGCGGACGGGGAGGACGAGGGCGGCGAGCAACAGTGGCAGGAGGATTGTTTTCATGACGGCAGGTTGAGTGAGGGGGCAGGGAAGGTCAAGGGCGCTCCGGAACGAGGTGGTCGCTCAGTGCTGGCAAACCTAAGGAAACGCTGATTGAACAACAGAGACAGAGATTTCACGGAGTAAAGCCGGTGAAATCCCCTCTCGGTGTCCTCTGTGCCTCCGTGGTTAAACGCTTTATTCAGCGTCTCCCTAATCCTGCTTCGCCTCAGTCGGAAGACAGCCTGTCAGACAACTCGCCTCGAGGCCACGGGCGCGGCCTTTGGCTTTTCCTTCTTCGCCTTCTTGGTTTCTTTTTTGTGACTGTTGTTTCCTTTGGCCATAATGAGTTTTTGTTTAAGGTTGCGGGAGAGCTTCGCTGCTTTGACGAGCTTTACAACAGCAGACTCTCCTTGGATGAGCGGGTTGAGCCCTCAACTCGCCGTGAGCGCGGCGCGCGCGTCTTCACCGGCCCCGGACTTCTCCATGAAATACTGGTAGCCGCCCACATACGATGTCACCTGACCCGCGTTGACGTGCAGCACCTTCGTCGCGAGGTGCCGGATGAAATGCACGTCGTGCGAGATGAACACCAGCGTGCCCTCGTATCGCTCCAGCGCGAGAGTGAGTGACTCGACGGTGTGGATGTCGAGGTGCGTGGTCGGCTCGTCCATGAGCAGGAGGTTCGGTGGGTCCACGAGGAACTTCACCAGGTTCAGCCGGCTCTTCTCACCGCCGCTCAACACGGCGGTCTTCTTGAAGATGTCGTCCTTGCGAAACATGAAGGAGCCGAGCACGCCGCGCGCCTCGTCCTCGCGCATGAGCGGTGCGCTGGCCAGGACTTCGTCGAGGACTGTCTTCTCCGGGTCGAGCGTGTCGGCGCGGTGCTGGCTGAAGTAACCAATCTTGGCGTTGTGCCCGAGGTCGCGTTCGCCCTTCTGATACTCGACCACGCCCGCGAGGATCTTGAGCAGCGTGGATTTGCCCGCGCCGTTGGGCCCGACGAGCACGGTGCGCTCGCCGCGCTCGATGGTCAGGTCGAGGCCCCGGTAAACGTGCGTCGCCCCGTAGGCCATGTGAATGCCTTCGAGGGAGACGGCCCGCTGGCCGCCGCGCGGGGGCGGGGGGATTTGAAACCGGAACGGCCTGCGCGGCGCGAGGGGCTTTTCGATGAACTCCATGCGCTCAATCTGCTTGAGCTTGTTCATGGCCTGCGAGGACTTCGACGGCACCGCGCGGAAGCGGTCAGCAAACTCCTGAAGCGCGGCGATTTCCTTCTGCTGGTTCTTGTGGGCGGCCAACTGCTGCTCGTAGCGCTCCTCGCGCTGGCGCAGGAAGTCCGTGTAGTTGCCGGTGTAGGCGATGAGCTTCTTCTCCGAGATTTCATGCACCTCCGTCACCACCTCGTCCATGAACTGGCGGTCATGCGAAATCAGCAGCAGCGCGCCGGAATAGTTCTTCAGGTAATTCTGCAGCCAAAGCAGCGAGAGCAGGTCGAGATGGTTCGTCGGTTCGTCGAGCAGGAGGAGGTCTGGCTCCATCACGAGCAGGCGGGCCAGCCGCGCGCGCATGATCCAGCCGCCGCTCATCTCCCGCGCCTTCCGGTCGAGGTCCGGGTCGCGAAAGCCCAGCCCGCGCAACATCTTTTTCGCCTTCGTCTCCACCTGCGGGTCGTTCAACGCGTCGTGCTTCGCGTGCGCTTCCATATACTCGGGGGCGGACACCTGGCCCGCTGCCTCCAGCTCGTGCAGCCGCTTTTCCAAGCGCGGCAGTTCGTCCACGCGGCCGGTGGCCACATCCAGAATCGTCTCCTCGCCGTGCGCCTCGGCCTCCTGCGGCAGATGGCCGACCATCGTCCACTCGTCGCGTTCGACCGTGCCGGAGTCCGCCTCCTTCTGCTTGAGAATGATCGAGAACAACGTGGTCTTGCCCGCGCCGTTGGGTCCTACCAGCGCGACGCGGTCGCCGTAATTCACCCCGAGCGACGCCGCTTCAAACAGCACGCGCCCACCCAGGGTCATCTTCAGATCTCGAATGTTGAGCATGAAACGTAATGGGTCGCCGACGGACGCCCGCCGCTGCACCGGGAGGGGAATTAGCCTGCGCTCCGCGGAAGCCGGAGCGTTGGATGTGTCTTCGGCGACGAGCGGCAGAGGCTAGGCCCGGAGCGCCCGGCGTCAATCGCCCTTTTGCAGGACAAGTGATCAGGGGTGCATCCACTGCCCTCGCGCGCTTGTCAGCGGCGTTTCGCCCGCTACGCTGGGGTCATGTGCTCCCGTTTCATTCCTCCGCTCGCGTTGCTCACACTCTTCGTGTCGCTTGCTTACTCGGCCGCGCCGCTGCCCGGGACGATGCCGCTCACGCGCGAAGGCGATTTCTCCGCGCAGATGGTTGCGGGCATCCACCAGTTCCTGCTGCGCGAGACGGAGAACTCGGTCGCGGCCCGCGCGCAGCTCTGGCAGCGCGACCGCAGTTCGCCGGAGGCCTACGCGAAGTCCGTCGCGCCGAACCGCGAGCACCTCGCGCAAATCCTCGGCGTCGTGGACAAGCGCACTCCGTTTAAGTCGCTGGAGCACCTCGCCTCCACGCGCGACTCAGCCATCATCGCGGAGACGCCGCAGTTCACCGTCTTCGCCGTGCGCTGGCCGGTGCTGGAAGGCGTGACGGGCGAAGGCCTTTTGCTGGAGCCGAAGTCGCCCATCCGCGCGCAAGTCATCGCGTTGCCGGACGCGGACCAGACGCCGGAGCAGCTCGCAGGCATCGCGCCGGGCAAAGCCGCGTGGGCGCGCGCGCTCGCTGTCGCCGGCTGCCGCGTGGTCATCCCGACGCTCATTGACCGGCGCGACGAGTGGTCCGGTAACCCGCGCATCCGCTTCACGAATCAGCCGCATCGCGAATGGATCTACCGCCAAGCCTTCATGCTGGGCCGCACCGTCATCGGCTATGAAGTGCAGAAGGTGCTCGCGCTCGCCGACTGGTTTGAGGGGGAGCGGCCAGCGGTCAGCGCTCAGCAGTCAGCCAAGGTGCCGACCCTCGTGGCCGGATACGGCGAGGGCGGTCTCCTCGCGCTGCACGCCGCCGCGCTCGACACGCGCATCTCCGGCGCGCTCGTCAGCGGCTACTTCGATTCGCGGCAGGCGCTCTGGAAAGAACCCATTTACCGCAACGTCTTCGGCCTCCTCCGCGAGTTCGGCGATGCGGAACTCGCCAGCCTCATCCACCCGCGCAAGCTCATCGTCGAGCACAGCTCCGTGCCGGAAATCAAAGGCCCGCCGACGCCTCGCGCAGGTCGTAGCGGCGGCGCGGCACCGGGGCAATGGAGCCTGCCGGACCTGACATCCGTGCAGGCCGAGGTCGCTCGCGCGGGCATGCTCACGGGAAAAGCCCCCGAGCTGTTCCACGGCAACGGTGGAGCTACCACCGGCCCCGGCTCGCTCCGCGCCCTCGAAGCGCTGCTCAAGGCGGGAGGCGTGGACGCCCGCGCTGACTTCGCATCTGATCAACCGCTCGGCGACCGGCGCAAAGAGTTCAGCC
>SIBB01000109.1 GCA_009695395.1 Pedosphaera sp.
ATCCGCAACTTCCTCCTCGCCCGCCGCCTCGTGGAAGCCGGCGCGCGTGTGGTCTCCCTGAACTACAGCCGGTGGGACTGGCACGGCAGCGACGGCATGAACTTCCCCAGCTCACGCGAGGAATTCCCGATGCTGGATCAAGGCCTCGCCGCACTGCTCACCGACTTGAAGGAACGCGGCCTGGATCGCGACGTGGCCGTGGTGATGTGGGGCGAGTTCGGCCGGACGCCGAAGATCAACAACATGAACAGCCGTGACCACTGGCCGCGCGCGAACTTCGCCCTCGTCGCTGGTGGTGGCATGAAGACTGGTCAAGTCATCGGCTCGACCGACCGCATCGGGGCCGACGTGGCGGATCGGCCGGTGAAGTTTCAGGAAGTCTTCGCCACGCTTTACCACTGCCTCGGCATCGACACCGCCACCGCGACCCTGACGGATACCTCGGGTCGTCCTCAATACCTCGTGGACTCCGGCATCACGCCCATCCGCGAGCTGGTGGGCTGATTTTCCAGCAGCCGACAGCGACTGCTTTCAGCGCTTTACGTCGGCGATCAGCTTCTCCAGCCGGCGGCCATACTCGACGAAGTTCACGCAGACATCTGCGTCGTTGGCCGTCTTCGTGTGGGCATCGTGGAAGACCACGACCATGTGCGGCTCGATGCTGATGCCGGCGTCATAACCGCGCGCAAAGGCGTCGGCGAGGATGCGACGGACCTGACCCTGACCTTCGCCGGGCCAGTTGTAGTCGGCGTCGTTCTTCGCCGGGTTCCACGTCGCGTCCTTCACATGGATGTGCGCGACGTGGTCGCGGACGGTGGTCCAGAATTCCCACGCGTTCTGCCGCGGCCACGGCGCGGGAAGCTGCCGATCGGCGTTGAAGATGGGATTAGCGGTGTCGAAGACCCACTTGAGCCCGGGACACTTGTCCAGCATCTCCAGCGCGTGCGCGGAACTCATGCCGCCGTAGTTCATGCAGTTCTCGTGGACGGGTGTGAGGCCCGCGTCGGTGAACATCTTCGTGACTTCGCGCACGCGCTCGAAGACCACGGGCGGCGTGACGGCGTCGGCGTCCGTGGGCTTGAAGGACATGATGCGGACGAACTTCGTGCCCAGCCGCTGCATGCGCGGGATCGCGCGGCGCACCTCGCCCAACGTCACGTCGAAGGGCGTCTCGACCGTCTTCGCCCAGTTCATGATTGTGGAGCCGAAGCAATACACGCCGATGCCGCTCTCCTGAAGCTTGGCAACGGCGAGGTCAAACGCGGCGGCGGGAATCTCGTGGAAGTTCGCCTTCGCGAAGCCCGGCACCTCCACACCACGCATCTCGATGAACTTCCAGCCAAGTTCCTTCGCGGCCTTGATTTGAAAATCGAGTCCGCCGCCCGCTTCGTCGCCAATTCCCATCAGGTGCATAGAGTGTCTTTCGGTTGGGCGGATTAAGTCACAGAACGTCGCAGCAACTCAAGCGTGCAGCGGGCGCGGACTTCAGGCTTGCCAATTCAAACGAGCGTTTGAAATATCGGTTTGAAATGTCTGCCGCCACTCAACCAAAGCTCGATACCTCCTCCGCGCAGACCCGGCAGGCGCTCATCGAGGCGGGCGGCGCGGTCTTCGCCGAGGTCGGTTTTCACAACGCCACCGTGCGGGAGATCTGCCGCCGGGCGGGGGCAAACGGCGCGGCGGTAAACTACCACTTCGGCGACAAGGATGCGCTCTATCGCGAGGTGCTGGCTTACTATCAGGCGCGCGCGCTTCAGAAGTTCCCCCTCGATATGGGGGTGCAGCCCGGCGCGCCGGCACCGGAGCGGCTGCGGGCGTTTGTGCGCTCGTTTCTCCTGCGCATCTTCGACCACAGCAGCGACGCGTGGCACGGCAAGCTCATCTCCCGCGAAATGATTGATCCCACCAGCGCGCTGGACGCCATCGTGGTCGAGCGCATCCGCCCGCAGGCGCAGCACCTGGCCGCGATTGTGCGGGAATTGATCGGCGGCCAGGCCGACCCCGAGACGGTGCGGCTCTGCTCGTTCAGCCTGGTGAGCCAGTGCCTGTTCTACCATCACTGCCAGCCGGTGGTCAGCCGGCTGTTTCCGGAGCAGAAGTTTTCGACTGAGCAAGTCGAGAAGCTCGCCGACCACATCACGAGCTTTTCGCTGGCTGCAATCAAGGCGTGTAGCCGCCGAGGTGAGGAGGCGGAGCGTCCGCTTGCTCCCAAGAAATCCGCCTCCTCACCTCGGCGGCTACGCGCAGCACGCTGATGTATCACCTCGCGCTCAAGATGCTCCTCGGCGACCGCGCCAAATACGCGATGCTCGTCGGCGGCTTGACCTTCGCCACGATGCTGATGACCCAGCAGAGCGCGGTGTTCTTCGGCCTGCTCAAGTGGACCACCAGCCACTTGAGCAACATGAGGGCGAAGATTTGGGTCGTGGACCGCAACGTCCAACAGGCCAATGAACTCAAGGCCCTCCGCGACACCGATGTGAACCGCGTCCGCTCCGTCACTGGCGTCGCGTGGGCCATGCCCATCTACGTCACCATCCAGTCCGCCAAGCTCGCCGACGGCAACTTCAAGCCCATCATGCTCGTCGGCCTCGACAACACCACGCTCGTCGGCCGCCCGCCCATCATGCTGCGCGGCCAGCTCGAGGACGTGCGCCTGCCCAACTCCATCATCCTCGACGAGCTGGGCATCCAGCGCCTGAGCGTCGGGCGGGCAAAGCCGCTGGGCCTGGGCGACACCTTCGAGCTGAACGACAAGGAGGCGCGCATCGTGGGCATCTGCCGCGCGGACCGCCATTTCTTCGGCTATCCCTACGCCTACTCGACCTACACGCAGGCGCTCCAGTTCGCGCCCAAGCAGCGCAAGATGCTCTCCCTCGTGCTCGCCGAACCCGCGCCCGGCTGGACCGCCGAAGCCGCTGCGAAGCAAATCCAATTGGAGACCGGTATGAAGGCCTACACCGAGGATGAACTTTTCTGGTCCACCATCCGGTGGTATTTCCGCAACACCGGCATCCCCGTCGCGTTCGTTTCCATCATCGTGTTGGGATTCATCGTGGGCACGACTATCTCCGGCCAGACCTTCTACGCGTTCGTCCACGAGAACCTCCGCCACCTCGGCGCGCTGAAGGCGATGGGCGCGAGCAACGGCCTGCTGGCCCGGATGCTTCTGGTGCAGTCGTTCACCGTCGGCTTCCTCGGCTACGGCATCGGCGTGCTGCTGGTGACTCTCTTTGGCCAGGTGGTGCTGGCGCGGGGCGATCCGCCCTTCATGCTCCCGTGGCAACTCCCGGCGGCGACCTTCGCCATCGTGATGGGCATCTGCGCGTTCAGTGCGCTGCTGGGCATTGTGAAAGTGTGGAAGGTCGAGCCGGCCATTGTTTTCCGGGGCTGATATGAGCGCCGCAACCTCAACCAAACTCGCCGTCCACGTCCGCGCCGTGACGAAGACCTTCGGCACCGGCGAGGCCGCCGTGCCCGCGCTCAAGGGCGTGGACTTCGACGCGCGGCAAGGCGAACTGCTGATGATTGTCGGCCCCAGCGGCTGCGGAAAAACCACACTTCTCTCCGTCATCGCCGGCACGCTGAACTTCGATGGCGGCGAGATTGATGTCTTCGGCTCCCCGCTGCACGCGATGAAGCCGCGCCACATCACCGAGTTCCGCAAGCGCCACGTCGGCTTCATCTTCCAGCAGTTCAACCTCATCCCCACGCTCTCGTGCATCGAGAACGTCTCCGTGCCGCTCCTCATCAACGGCGTGTCCCGGCGCGTCGCCGAGCAGAAAGCCGCCGCGATGCTCGATCAAATGGGCCTGCCCGGGCGCGGCCACGAGCGCCCCACGAACCTCTCCGGCGGCCAGCAGCAACGCGTCGCCATCGCCCGCGCGCTCGTGCATGAGCCGCGCCTCGTCATCTGCGACGAGCCGACCAGCGCCCTCGATAAGGACACCGGCGGCCACATCATGGATTTGCTCTGCGCCGTCGCGCGCCACCCCGAGCGCAGCGTCATCGTCGTCACCCACGACAACCGCATCTTCAAATACGCCGACCGCCTCACCGAGATGGAAGACGGCCGCGTGCAGCGCGTCCATGGGCAGGGTGGCAACCACGATTTGATCGAATGAAAAACTGTTTCTCCCCTGCCTAGCCATGTTGCTCCTCCGCCAAGTCACATTCTACCTCGCCATCGCCGGCTTCATCGGCGTGTTCCTACTCGTGCGCCAGATGCAGCAGAAGCCGCCCTCGCCGCCGCCCGCCGTCGAGCCGGCGCGCTCGCCGTTCGCCGCATCAGTCGCGGCCACGGGCATTCTCGAAGCGGCTCGCGAGAACGTGAAGATTGCCGCGCCCAAGCCCGCCTTGATTCAGAAGGTCGCCGTCGAAGTTGGCTCGAAGGTGAAGGTCGGCGATACAATCATCCAGCTCGACGACCGCGAGTCTCGCGCGCGGCTGAACACGTTGCGCGCGCAGATTGAAGCCCTCCGCGCCGGGCTGAAAGCCGACCGTGTGATGCAGGCCGACGCCGCCGACCAGCTCGCCCGTGCCGCACAGCTCGCCAAGGCCAACGTCATCTCCGTGGACGAACGCAAGCGCCGCGAGTTCGCCACGCAGAACTGGGATGCGCGCATCGCCAAGAGCGAAGCGGACATCGCCGCGATGGACGCGCAGTTGCAGCAATCACAGACCGAGGTGGACGTGCTCACCATCCGCGCGCCGCGCGATGGGACGATTCTTCAAGTGAACGTCCGCGCGGGCGAATTCGCCGGCACCACGCCGCAGGAGCCGCTGATGATTCTCGGCGAGGTCGAAAAACTCCAAGTGCGCGCCGAGGTGGACGAGCAGAACGCGCCGCTCGTCGAGGCGGGCCGTCCGGCCGTCGCCTACTTGAAGGGCGACACGCTGCGCAAGCTGCCGCTGCGCTTCGTGCGCATCGAGCCCTTCGTCATCCCGAAACGCTCGCTCACGGGCGACAGCGCCGAGCGCGTGGACACGCGCGTCCTGCAAATCATCTTCGAGCTGGACCGCCCCGAGGTTCCGCTCTACGTCGGCCAGCAGGTGGACGTGTTCATCGAACGCGCGCCCACGCCGGTCGCTGCGAATCCCACGACCTCACCCGCCAAGCAATGAATCTTGAACGGGCCCGCGCCAGCAGGCTCACTCTTCCACGCACATGAAACGCATCATCCTGTCACTCGTCGCCACCTTGCTGCCCGCGCTGGCGCACGCCGCCGCCAAGCCCGCCCGCCCAAACTTGCCGCCCGCCAAGGCCGCCAACACCGTCGCCTGGCCCACCACACCGCTCTCCCTCCCGGACGCCGTCGAGGTTGCGCTGCGGCAGAACAGCGCCGTGCGCAAAAGCCAGTCTGACCTCGAAGCCGCCTACGGAGTCGTCGTGCAAGCCCGCGCCGTGCAGTTCCCCCGCGTCACCGGCAGCATCAATCACACGCTCATTGACCAAGGCGCAATTGAGCAGGCCCCCTTCGCCGCTGGCATTCGCACGCCCGACCAGTCGTGGAACGTCCGCGTGCAAATCACCCAGTCCATCTACGAGGGCGGCAAAATTGACTCCGCCAAACGCACCGCCGATCTCACGCGCGACCAAGCTCTCCTCCAGCACCAGACCATCCTCGCTGACACCGTCCTCGCCGTGCGCGTGAACTACGACGACGCCCTGCTCGCCGCGCAGCAAATCCTCGTGCAAGACGCCTCGCTGGAATTGCTGAAGAAGGAATTGCAGGACAACCAACGCCGCTTCGAGGCCGGCACCGTCCCGCGTTTCAACGTGCTGCGCGCCGAGGTCGAGCTGGCCAACTCGCGCCCGCGCCTCATCCGCGCCCGCAACGCGTTGCGCATCGCCAAGAACAACCTCGCGAACCTCCTCGGCTACGACGTGCCGCGCGCCATCGTGGACGACATTCCGCTGCAACTCACCGGAAAGCTCGAAGCCGACCCGACGGATATCGAACTACCCATCGCCCTCGCGAAGGCGCTGGAGCAACGCACCGAACTCGCCGCGCTCCGCAAAGCCGAGCGTTTGCGCAAGGAAGCCATCACCGCCGCCGAGGCCGGCCGCAAGCCCAGCGCGCAAGTCTTCGCCGGTGTCGGCTCCCACAGCTCGCGCTTCAGCCAGCACCTCACGCGGGATGTTTCCGGCTGGGACATCGGCTGGCAGGCGAGCTGGAACATCTTCGACGGCTGGCTGGTGAAGGGCAAAGTCGCCGAGGCCACCGCTCTCCACCGCAAGTCGGAGGAAGAACTCGACGACATCTCGCGCCGCATCGAGCTGGACGTGCGCATCGGCCACTCGCACTTCCTCGAGGCGCGGGAAGTCTTGGAATCGCAGAAGAAAGTGCAGGAGCAAGCCGAGGAAGCCCTCCGCCTCGCCAACGCCCGCACCGAAGCCGGCACCGGCACCCAGCTCGACGTGCTCAACGCCCAGACCGCCCTCACCATCGCCCGCAGCACGCAGATCGAGGCGCTCCACGCCCTCTCCGTCGCCCGCGCCCGCCTCGAACGCGCGATGGGACTGATGCTGAAGACGGACGGGAAGTAATGCTCATGACGACTCCGTCCTCCTTCGCGGAGACCTCGCGGCGATTGCGCACGTTTATCGAAGGGGGTTCGGGCCTCGCTGAAGCGGACTTCTCCGCCCTCGCCCACGAGCTGTTCACACTCCAGTTCACTCATGTCGCGCCCTACCGGCACCTCTGCGAAGCGCGCCGCATGACTCCTAATTTGGTCACCGACTGGCGACACATCCCCGCGGTGCCCGCCGCTGCGTTCAAAGAACTCGATCTCACCAGCCTCACGGCCTCCGAGCGCACTGGCGTCTTCCACTCCAGCGGCACCACGGTGCACCGCCCCAGCCGCCACTTCCACAGCGCGGAGTCATTGGCAGTGTATGAAACCTCGTTGCTGTCTTGGTTCAAACGACACGTCCTGCCCGATGCTCGCGACTGCAAGTCGCCGGCACGTTTCCTCTGCCTCGCCCCGCCCGCCGCGCAGGCTCCACACTCCTCGCTCGTCCATATGTTCGCCGCCGTGAGCCGGGCGTTCGGCGCACCCGACTCATCCTTCGTGGCGTCTGTCGGCGCAGACAACTCCTGGTTGCTCGACTCCGCCGCCGCACTGGGGTCACTTCGCCACGCCGAGCAATCCAACCAACCGCTCGTCCTCCTCGGCACCGCGTTCATGTTCGTCCATCTCCTCGACACGCTGGCACAACACGACTTGTCCATCACGCTGCCGCCCGACTCGCGCGTGATGGAAACCGGCGGCTACAAAGGTCGCTCGCGTGAATTACCCAAGACCGAACTCCACACGCTCATCACATCGCGACTCGGCATCCCGCCCACCGCCATCGTCTGCGAATACGGCATGAGCGAACTCAGCTCACAGGCCTATTCGCTCTTCACCCTTCACTCTTCACTGCCTTTCCGGTTTCCCCCGTGGGCACGCGCCCTCGTCACCTCCCCCGAGACCGGCCGCGAAGCCGCCGACGGCGAAACCGGCTTGCTCAGAATCTTCGACCTCGCAAACGTGCGCTCCGTGATGGCCATCCAAACGGAAGACCTCGCCGTGCGCCGCGGCGACGGTTTCGAACTGCTCGGCCGCGCCACACAAGCGGAGGCACGCGGCTGTTCCCTCCTTGCCACCTGACATGGATGCCCCGCAACACCGTGCCCGCACGCTCTGGCTCCTCGGAGTCCTGCACGCGTTCACGCACGTCTATCACGTCGCGCTGCTCCCGCTTTACCTGCCGATGCAGCGCGACCTGAAGCTCTCGACTCTCGAGCAGGCTACCCTCCCGATGACCGTGATGATGCTCACTTACTACGGCCTGAGCTACCCACTCGGCATCCTCGCCGACCGCGTGAGCCGGAAGAAACTTTTGGGTTGGGGCCTCTTCATCAACGCCCTCGGCTTCGTCGGCCTCGCGCTCGCACCAAGCTATCCACTGGTGCTCGCGAGCGTCGTGGTTGCGGCGATTGGGGGAAGCTGCTTCCACCCAGCGGCGACGGCCTTGGTCGCGCGCCTCTACCCCGAGGCAACGGGAAAGGCGCTCGGACTCATCGGCATCGGCGCGGGAGCGGGCTTCTTCGTCGGCCCTCTTTACGCCGGATGGCGCGCGACGCAGACCAACGACTGGCGCACGCCCGTGTTGGAACTCGGTGTGCTGGGAATCCTCGCAGCGGTAGCCTTCGCGTGGCTGGCGGACGACTCAGGTGCCGGCGACTTGCAGACGCCAGCACAGCCTGCGCCGCCGCACGCGCTCTTCTCCACTTCCACTCTGTGGCTCCTCTTCCTCGCCGCCGCGGTCGCGTTCGCATTGCGCGACTTCGCCGGGCACAGCATGGGCAGCCTCGGCTCGCTCTTCCTGCAAAAGGCCCACGGCTTCTCCGTGCAGGAAGCGGGCGCGGCCCTCAGTGTCATCTTCCTCATGGGCGTCATCAGCAACCCCCTCTTCGGCCACCTCAGCGACCGCAACCGCACGCGTTGGACCGCCGGCGTGATGGTCGCGTCGGCGCTCGTCATCGCGGCCTTCCCGCACCTGCCACGCGGCGGCCTGACGGCGGCCCTCGCGGTCTATGGCTTCTTCTTCATGGGCTGCTACCCGATGGTCGAAGCCGCGCTGATGGAGTCCGTGCCCGACGCAGTGCGCGGACGCGTCTTCGGCCTCTTCATCACCGTGGGCGGCATCCTCGGCAACGTCGCGCATTGGTTCGCGGGCCGATGGGTGGAGCACCTCGGCGCGGCGGCCAGCGAGCCGGCGCGTTACCACCGCTTCTACCTCCTCCTCGCCACGCTGCTGCTGCTCTCGCTACCGGGCTTGCTGTGCTTGCGGGAAATGCGGAAACGGGAACACTCGGGCAAAGCTGTTTCGCCATGACCCTCCCGAACTACTACCTCGCCGACCTCCCGCCCGAGGCCGAGCTGACGCCCGCGATGATCACCGACGCGTGCCTCGCGCTGAAGCGCAACCGCACGCAATACCTCGCCATCCGCGACACGCCCAGCATCCTGCGCACACTCGTCCGCACCGCCGAGGACTGGCTCGAGGCGGACTATCCGTATCGCAAGATCGCACTCGCGGAAGGCCCGGCCCAAACAGGTTTCTCCGCGCACACCATCGCCACCGGCGTCGACAATTTCTTCCGCCAGCTCACCGGCGAAAACCTTGAAGCGCTCCTCGCGCAGGAGCTCGGCACCACGCAGCGGCTCGATGCTTTTTGCGCCAGCAACAGTGACAGCCGCACCCGCCGCACTGCCCTGGCCACCGGGCCGGAAATGGTCGCACACATCACCGCCGGCTGCTTGCCGAACGCGGCGTTCATGGCCATCGTGCTCGGCCTGCTCACGCGCTCGGCGCAGTTCATCAAGTGCTCGCGCGGCGGCGCGTTCCTCCCGCG
>SIBB01000110.1 GCA_009695395.1 Pedosphaera sp.
GGCGCGCAGGACGTGCCCAAGAGCAGCTCCATCCCTGCGAACGCGAACATCAAAGTGGGCCGTCGCATCCAGGTCACGCTGCATCCCGGCGAGAAGGTGGAGCCGAACTTCCCGTTCACCGCGCTGTTGCACGGCGAGTCGGCCGCCAGCCTCGCGCGCGACGCGAAGAATTCCCGCGAGCAGCTCGCCGCCTTCGTCACGTCGCCGGAGAACGAGCGCTTCGCGCAGGTCATCGTCAACCGCGTTTGGAAACGCTACCTCGGCTGGGGCTTCATCGAGCCGGTGGACGATTGGGAGAACAAAACCGCGTCGCACCCCGAGCTGCTCGCGTGGCTCGCGCGCGAGTTCGTGGCGAATGGCTACGACTTGAAACACCTCGCGCGGCTCGTCTTCAACTCGCACACGTATCAGCGCGTCGCCGGCCTGCACACGCCCGCGTCCGACGAGCCGGTGGACCGCCTGTTCGCCTCGCCCGCGCGGCGGCGGTTGCAGGCCGAGCAGTTGGTGGACTCGATGTTCGCCGTCGTCGGCAAGCGCATGGATTCCGAGCTGCTCACGCTCGACAACGACAGCCGCCGCTCGGCGAAGGACTTCCTCACGCTGGGCGTGCCGCGTCGCGCGTGGGAGTTCACCGGCCTCTCGAACGACCGCGACCGCCCCGCGCTCTCGCTGCCCCGGACGCAGGCCATCACCGACGTGCTGCTGATGTTCGGCTGGCGCGAGACGCGGCAAGGCCCGCTCTCCGTGCGCGACCACTCGCCCAACGTCCTCCAGCCCGCCGTGCTCGCCAACGGCGACATGGGCAACGGCCGCGTGACGCGCCTCTCGGACGATTGCGAACTCGTGGACGTGCTCACGCGCGCGCAGCCGCTGCCGGAACTCATCGAGGCCGTGACGCTCCGAGTCCTCTCCCGCCCACCCACGAGCGCGGAGCGAGAGAGCTTTCGCAATCACCTCGAGGCCGGCTACGCGGACCGCGTCGTGTCCGCTGGCAAGTCCGTGCGGAAGGACTACGACCCCAGCCAGCTCCTGAGCTGGTCGAACCACCTCAACGCGAAAGCCACCGAAATCAAGCTGGCCGTCGAGGAAAAAGCCCGCCTCGGCGACGCCGCCACGCCACGCCTCAAGCACGACTGGCGCGAGCGCATGGAAGACGTGCTGTGGGCGATGGTGAACTCGCCGGAGTTTGTGTTTGTGCCGTGAACGCTTGAAGCCATCACCATGAAGAATCGTAACCTCATGAACAAATTGACCCGCCGGGCCTTCCTCGCCCGCACTGGCGGGGGCGCAGCCGCCCTTGGCCTCGGCGGACTTTCCCCGCTCATCGCCCAGGAGAAGAAGACCTACCCACAGGGCAAGGCCGAGCATTGTATCTTCGTCTGGCTCGGCGGCGGTGCAGCGCACATGGACACGTGGGATCCCAAGCGCGTCGGCGACCCGCAGAAGAAGATCGCCGGCTCCGCCTACCCGGCCATAGACACCGCCATCCCCGGCGTGCAGGTCTGCGAGCATCTCAAGGGCTGCGCCAAGATTCTCGACCGCTTCGCGCTCCTGCGCACGGTGAACCACGACATCATTGACGAGCACGCCGCCGCCACGAACTTCGTCCACACGGGCCGCCGGCCCACGGGCACCATCACCTATCCGAGCATCGGCTCGCTCGTCGCGCACGAGCGCGGCGCGCTGGCGGACGGCATCCCGCCCTACGTCGTCATCGGCTATCCGATGATCATGCGCGGCCCCGGATTTCTCGGCGCAAAGCACGGCTACGTTTATCTCACCGACACCGAGAAAGGCCCCGCCGGCCTCACGCGCCCGAGCTACGTCAACACCGCGCGCGCCGCCGACCGCGAGCGGTTGCTCGGCGAACTGCGCAAGGGCTACGCCGCGCGCAATCCCGGCGATAAGGTTATCGCCGACTACGACGAGGCCGTCGGCTCGTCCTTCGCGTTAGCCAACGGCGACTTCATGAAGGCGTTCAACCTCACCACCGAGGCGTCGTCGCTGCGGCAGACTTACGGCGGCGAGTTCGGCCAGCGCTGCATGCTCGCGCGCCGGCTCGTGCAGCGCGGAGTGCGCTTCATCGAAGTGTCCTTCAACCTGAACTTCATCAACGGCACCGGCTGGGACACGCACAACGACGGCCAGCTCAACCAGCACATCCTCATCCAGCAACTCGACCAAGGGCTGGCCGCGCTCGTGTCCGATTTGGAGAAGAATCGGCTGCTCGACAAGACGCTCATCGTGGTCGCCACGGAGTTTGGCCGCCCGCCGGAGTTCGATGGCGGCGGCGGACGCGGACATCAGGGCAAGGCCTTCAGCATCGCGCTCGCAGGCGGCGGCTTGAAGACCGGTCAGGTCGTCGGTGAGACTGATGAGCTGGCGAAGGCTCCCGTGAAGCAACCGCTCTCCGTGCCCGACGTGCACGCGACCATCCACTGCGCCCTCGGCATCAACCCCGCCAAGAACCTCTACGACGGCCCACGTCCGGTGCCGATCACCGACCGCGGCGAGCCGGTGCGGCAGCTTTTCGCGTAGCCGCCGAGGTGAGGAGGCGGATTCTCTAACCTGACCGCCCATCCGGCTTGCCTGCGCTGACACCGACGAGTTGCGTGCCTTCGCGGCGGCAGAGCGAGACGAATTCTTCCTCTGCCAAGTTGAGCCGCCGACCGCGCCGGTGCAGCACACCCCAGTTGCGCGTGAGCTTGCGGCGGCCCAACGGCAGCGCCACGAGCGTGCCTGCGGCGATCTCGTCGCGTGCCACCCACGCTGCGAGGATGCTCACACCCAGCCCGCGCCCAACCATCTCGCGAATCGCACTCATGCTGCCGACCTCCATCATCTTGAGCAGCGTCATCTCCTCCTGACGGAAGTAACCCTCCACCAAGCGCGAAGTGTAGCTCGATCGGCTGTAGAGGATGTAAGGCTGCGTCGGAATCTCCGCGCGCACAACCTGCTTCGCGACGGCCCACGGATGTCGGGCGCTCACGACGAATTGCAACTCATCGCTGAACAGCGGGATGAACTCCACGCCCGCCTCCGGTCCCGGCTCCAGACTCAGCACCAAGTCGGCAGCGCCGTTGTGCAATAAGTCGATGGCTTCGCTGACATCCGCCGACGCGACGGTGAGCTGGCATTGCGGGAACTTCTCCTTCTGCTGCGCGAGCACCGCCGGCAGCAGCGCTTCGCACACAGCCTCGCTCGTCGCGAGCCGCAGATGCGATCGGCCCCACTTGCCCAAATGTTCCAGCGCCGCGCGCGCCAGTGACATTTCTTCGAGGATGCGCTTGGCATGGTGCAGCAACTGTTCACCCGCAGGCGTGAGCGCGACGGACTTGCCCACTCTGTCAAAAAGGCGACAGCCAACATCCTCCTCCAGCGCTTTTATGGCATGGCTGATCGCGGACTGTGTGAGGAACATCCCCTTGCCCGTGCGTGTGAAACTGCCCGTGTTTGCGAGGGTGACGAAGGCACGGAGCTGCCTGCTGTCGAGCACTTCGCCACGGGATGCAATGGGTTCACTCATCGTATGAACAGCTTGCTCCGCACCTCGCGTGCCAGCGGAGCCGGCCTGCACGCGAGCCGCTGAAGGCACGTCTGGCAATTGGCGTCCGGTCTCCGCCTTTCTCCGAACAGCCCGACGAGAACCGACGCGCTGACATCACGCCATGAAAACTAGCCTCGCCCCGTTGCTCGCCTGCCTGTTCAGCCACATCGCCGTGCAGCCGCTGCCGGCTCAATATGCCCCACCTCGTGCGACGCAGCCCTTCGCGGGCTTTGCGAATGACTGGCTCCGCGCCCAGTCTCCCGCCGCAACCAACTGGGATTTCGGCGCGCTGCTTCGCCTGCGCTACGAGGTGAAGGACAACGGTGGCGAGATTGATTTCATCGTCGGCTGCTCGTTGACCAAGTTCGCCTCGTTCGAAGCTGGCATCGGTCACTTCTTCACCGGGGGCTACGTGAACTCCACCTTCGGTGCCGTCGGCGGCTCGCAGGACGCGAACTGGTTCTACCTCCAGACGACGTTGAGCTTCTGAGTCCTGCGAGGCGGCGAGCGTCTCGCCTGCCGCCACTGTCCGCATCTGTTCAATTGCGCCGCACCCTGCGCAAATTCCGACAGCCGCGCCTTCCTTTCAGCGCGAGGCAATCGCCTGAGTTCGTCGTCCGCCGGGGAGTTCCACAGTCACGCGAGCCGTGCCCTGCACGCTCATCGGTAGTAGGATGAGTTTCGTTCATCCCTCCGCCCCAAACGATTCACCCACGACCCAAGCCCGCTCCGCCGGTTTGGCAAGTCGGCTGCTTTTGGCAGCGCGACGATGAAACTATCCGACCTCAAAACCGCCGGCCACTGGCCCACGTTGGTGACCTCGTTTCTCTACTTCGACTACAGCTTCATGGTCTGGACGCTGCTCGGCGTCCTCGCCAACCAGATTGCCGCGCCGGAGTCGCTCAACCTCACGCAGCAGCAGCGGTTCTTCATGGTGTCGGTGCCGATTCTCTCGGGCGGTTTCATCCGGCTGCTGCTCGGCCTTCTCGTGGACCGCATCGGGGCGAAGACCACCGGCATCCTCGCGCAAGTCGTCGTCATCGCGGGCCTGTCTGTCGCGTGGCTGGTCGGGCTGAAGAACTACGAGGCCACGCTGCTCATGGGCGTCGTGCTCGGCGTGGCGGGTGCGAGCTTCGCCGTCGCGATGCCGCTGGCGGGCCGCTGGTATCCGCCGCACATGCAAGGCCTCGTCATGGGCCTCGCGGGCGCGGGCAACATCGGCGTGGTGATTGACGCGCTGCTCGCACCGCGCCTCGCGGCGGCCTACGGGTGGGAAGCGGTTTTCGGTCTCGCCATCATCCCCGCCGTCGTCGTGCTCGCGGTCTATTGCTTCGTGGCCAAGGAACCGCCGCTGAAAGTCCCAGCCAAGAAAATCGCCGACTACTTCCGGCTCTTCGCCGAGAAGGACGTTCACTGGTTCTGCTTCTTCTACACGGTCACGTTCGGTGGCTTCGTCGGGCTAGCCTACTCGCTCGGAATGTATTTCAAGGACCGCTTCGGTCTGACGAACTCGCAGGCCGGCGACCTCGTCGCGCTTTGCACGGCCATCGGCGCGCTCGGTCGTCCGCTTGGCGGCGGCATCTCGGACCGCATAGGCGGCATCAAGTCGCTGCACATCTACTACTCTGTCGCGTGCCTCACGCTCATCGCGGGCGGCTTGATTGACAACCTCGCGCTCAACGTCGCCGCGTTCTTCATCGCGTGCGGTGCGTTCGGCATGGGCAACGGCTCCGTCTTCCAGCTTCTGCCCCAACGCTTCGGCAAGGAACTCGGCCTTATGACCGGCCTCGTCGGCTGCGGCGGCGGCCTCGGTGGATTTCTGCTGGCAAACATGATGGGGCAGAGCCGCCAGCACACCGGCAGTTATCTCACCGGCCTGCTCGTCTTCGCCGGCCTCTGCATCTTCGCGCTCATCGGTCTGAACCTCGTCAAGAAGCGCTGGCGCACGACGTGGGGCGCCGTCGCTGCCGCGCGCATCTGATGATAGCCTGCGATTTGCAAATGAACGCGAATCCAAACCCCGTAAGCGGGACACTCCTGTCCCGCAGTTCGGCCCTGCCGTCCGCCAGTGCGCTCAACTCCACGGCGGACAAGAGTGTCCGCCTCACTCACTCACGTCTCCGAGTCCACGCCACCAGCTTCATCCGCCCGCGTGAGGACGACAAACCCGGCGACGACGTCTCCGCCGCCCGCGCACTCGAAGACGGCACGTTCATCGCCGTCGTCGCCGATGGCCTCGGCTCCGCGCGCCAGGGTCGCAACGCAGCGGAGAAAGCCGTTGCTCACTTCACCGCGAACTTCCGAAACCGTCCCGCCGCGTGGAGCACCGCCAAGACGCTGGAGGAAATCACCCGCCACCTGAACCGCCAGCTCCACCAGGAAGGCCTCGCCCGCCACGAATCCCCCGAGCTCGCCTCCACCGTCGTAGCCGCCGTGCTCGACGGCGACCGCCTCCACCTCCTCAACGCCGGCGATTCCCGCGCCTACCGCTTCCGCGCCGGCAAACTGGAACTGCTCTCCCGCGACCACCGCGACGCCACGCAAACCCACGTCCTCACCCAAGCCCTCGGCCTCGCCGACACCGTCACGCCGCACGTCGTCCAGACCGACCTCGCCGTCGGTGATTTCATCCTGCTCTGCTCGGACGGCCTCACCGACGTGCTCGACGAAGCCGCGTTGACCGAGCTGCTCGCCGAGCGCACCGGTGCGCGCGGCCTCGTCGCCATCGCCCGCGAACGCACTACGCCCGAAACCCTCGACGACATCACCGCTGTCGTCCTCGAAGTGCAGGAACTCGGCCCCGCCGCCAGCGCCGCACCCGTGGCGCTGCCCATTCCCGTGCAGCTCAAGGCCGATGACATGGTGGACGGCTACACGCTCCGCCGCAGCTTTCGCGCGAGCGACCGCATCTGGCTCGCCGCGAAGGCCGGCAAATCCTTCGTGTTAAAATTCGCTCCGCTCGAAGCGCGCACGAGCGAGGCCGTCCTCACCGCCTTCATCCGCGAGACGTGGAACGCCACGACGCTCAAGGCCGATTACTTCCCCGCCGCCACCGCGCCCGAGGACGCCACCGCGCGCTACTACGTGCTCGAATACTTCCACGCGCCCACGCTGAAACAGTGGCTCGCCGACAACGGCCCTCTGCCCACCGCCGACGCCGTCGCGCTGGGCAAGTTCGTCCTCGCCGCCGCGCAGTTCCTCCTGCGCCACGACTTCGTCCACGGCGACTTGAAGCCGGAGAACCTCCTCGTGCTCGGCGAGCCGGGCACCTTCGCCTTCAAGCTCATTGACCTCGGCAACGTCGCCGAAGTCTTCAGCGTGAACTCGCGCGCCGGCACGCCCAGCTACCTCGCGCCGGAGCGCTTCCACGGCGCGGCGGTCAGCGAGCCGACGGAAATCTTCGCCCTCGGCGCGACGCTCTACGAAGCGCTCACCGGCAAGCTGCCGCACGGCGAAATCGAGCCGTTCCAGACGCCGCACTTTCGTGCCGCGAAGCCGCCGAGCAAACTGAACCCGCACATCCCGCACTGGCTTGACGCCATCGTCCTGCGTGCCCTCGCACTCGACCCCGACGACCGGTTCGCCGCCTACAGCGAGATGCGTTTCCAGCTCGAGCATCCCGAAAAAGTAAAACCGTTTCGCTCCGCCGGTGCGCCGCTCCTCGAGCGCGACCCGCTGCTGCTGCTCAAGCTGCTCCTCGCCGCCAGCCTCACCGCGAACCTCGCGCTGCTGTTCTTGTTGTTCCGGAAATGACCTTGCCCGCTGACAACTTCACGAAGCCCGCGCCCGCCATCGGCGAACGCACCTTTGTGGACACCTTGCTAGACGAGCAGCGCGAGCTCACGGCAGCCGAGGCCTTCGCGCGCTCGCACGAGCGGCATGAACTCACCGAGCCGCACTATCGCAAGCTGCTTCCCGCCTCCGCCCCGCGCCCCGGCGAGCAATACGCGTTCGAGGTGGACCTCGACCAATGCTCCGGCTGCAAAGCCTGCGTCACCGCCTGCCATTCGCTCAACGGCCTCGACGACGGCGAGTCATGGCGCGAAGTCGGCGCGCTCTTTGGCGAGGCCCTCGTTCCCGATGAAAGTAGCCGCCGAGGTAAGGAGGCGGACTCTGCGATGCTGGCCGGGAATCCGCCTCCTCACCTCGGCGGCTACGGCGGCAACCGCGTCGTCCCGCTCCACCAAACCGTCACCACCGCCTGCCACCACTGCGTCGAGCCAGGCTGCCTCCTTGGATGTCCCGTCCTCGCCTACGACAAGGACCCGCTCACCGGCATCGTCCGTCATCTCGACGACCAATGCATCGGTTGCAGCTACTGCATCCTGAAGTGCCCCTACGACGTGCCGAAGTATTCCGCCAAGCGCGGCATCGTCCGCAAATGCGATATGTGCCACGGCCGCCTCGCCGCCGGCGAAGCCCCCGCTTGCGTGCAAGCGTGCCCGAATGAGGCCATCCGTATTTCCGTGGTCAGCCTCGCAGAAGTGACGGCCACGTCCCGCAGCGTAAGTGGCGGGGCAGGTGAGAAAGTGGGAAAGCGAAAAAGTGTGACGGCGTCCAGCTCACTTGCTCATTCTCTCACTTTTCCACCTGCTCCTACTTGGCTCCCCGACTCCCCCTCGCCACGCATCACTCTCCCGACTACTCGATACGTCACGAGAAAACCCACCGCCGACCTGCGCGCCGCCGACCACAGTCTGCCGCTTCCACAAGCCGCGCATTGGCCGCTCATCCTCATGCTCGTGCTCACGCAAGCCGGCATCGGCGGATTGCTCGCGGCTCGGTTCATCAGCGCAAAGTCACTCCCGCTCGAACTCATCTCGCTCACGTTCCTCTTCGCTGGTCTCACTGCCAGCGTCTTCCACCTCGGCCAACCGCTGAAAGCCTGGCGCATCTGGCTCGGCTGGCGCACAAGCTGGTTGAGCCGCGAAGCCATCGCCCTGAACGCCTTCGCCGGAGCCGCAGTCCTCTGCGTCGCCGCGCGTTGGCTGCCGGCCCTCACTACTCACTACTCACTACTCACTTTCCCCGTCCTCGCCCTCACTCTCGCCGCCGTCTTCGCTCAGTCAATGGTCTATGCCGATACGCACCGCACCTTCTGGAGCCTGCGCCACACCGCTCCGCGCTTCTTTGGCACGGTGCTGGTGCTCAGTCTTGCGCTCGCGCTGGTGCTGCAACCCACCGCTCCCATTTCCATCGCGTTGCTCCTCGCTACCCTTTTCAAACTCGCCTGTGAGCTCGCCGTCCTCAAGCACGCCGACACCGACTCGGACCGCTGGACGCAGCTTCGCCGCACGGCCACGTTGCAAACCGGCGTGCTTCGCCCTGTGCTCGCCGTGCGCCTGCTGACCGCGCTCGTGGGCGGCGTGTTCATCCCCTTCACTATCGCGACCGGCGCAGTATCCGCCTCGCTCGCCGTGAGCGCCTTCGTCCTCTGCCTGATCGGCGAACTCGCCGAGCGCCACCTGTTCTTCACCTCCGTCGCGCCGGACAAGATGCCCGTATGAGTAATCAGTCTTCAGTCTTCAGTCTTCAGTCCGAAGGCGCACGCACGCCGGCGCCGACTGAACACTGCTCACTGAATACTGAAAACTCATGGCTCCGCCAATGGACCGGCCCGCTCACCGCCGACCTCGTCCGCGCGCCCGGCGAGTTCGGCCTCGGCCAAGTCCCCGCGCGGCTCAAGCCCGACGCGACCACCACCGTCGTCTGCGGCTTCTGCTCCACGGGTTGCGGCTTGAATGTGCATCTCAAAGACGGTCAGGCCGTGAATCTCTCCGCCACCGCCGATTATCCCGTGAATCTCGGCATGGCCTGCCCGAAAGGTTGGGAAGCCCTCA
>SIBB01000111.1 GCA_009695395.1 Pedosphaera sp.
CGGCAATCATCGCATGAAACGACTTCTACTCCTTGCCACCTTCGTCCTCACCACCACCGTTGCTGTCCTTGCTGCGGACGCGCCGCGCAAGCTCATCATCATCGCCGGCAAGCCCAGCCACGGGCCGCTGGCGCACGAGTTCCGCGCCGGATCGCTCTTGCTTGAGAAATGCCTGCAAGGCGTGTCCGGCCTCAGCGTCGAAGTCCACACGAACGGATGGGTGAGCGATGAAAAAGTCCTCGCGGCCGCGGACGCGGTGGTCATTTACGCGGACGGCGGCGGTGGCCATCCCGCTGTCCAGGGCAACCACAAGGAAACCATCGCCGCACTCATCAAACGTGGCGTGGGTTTCGGCGCGATGCACTACGGCGTCGAGGTGGTGCCGGCGCAGGCGGGCGCGGAGTTCAACGAGTGGATTGGCGGGCACTATGCGAAGGACCTGTCGGTGAATCCCATGTGGGAGCCGGACTATCAGAAGTTCCCCGAGCACCCGATCACGCGCGGCGTGAAGCCGTTCACGACGAAGGATGAATGGTATTTCAACATCCAGTTCCGCGACGGCATGACGGGCGTGAAACCCATCCTCGTGGCCAAGCCCAGCGACGCGACGCGCGACGGCCCCTACGTTTATCCGCGCGGCCCGTATCCCCACATCCAAGCGGCGAAAGGGCGCGACGAAACCATGATGTGGACCTTCGAGCGGCCCGGTGGCGGGCGCAGTTTGGGCTTCACCGGCGGCCACTTCCATCTCAACTGGGGTAACGACAACCAGCGCAAGGTCGTCCTCAACGCGTTGCTCTGGCTGGCGAAAGTCGAGGTGCCAAAGAACGGCGTTGAGTCCAAAATCACCGAGGCTGAACTCATGGCGAACCTCGACCCGAAGGGCGCGCCCAAGCCCGCGCCACCGAAGAAGGTGGAGCCGAAGGCGGACAAGTAAGCCGCGCAGACACCGTGAAGTTTCCATTCAACCCTCCGTCGAAGTCAGCCGTATGAAAACCCAACTCACCCTGACCGCCGCACTTCTCTGCGCCGCTCTCCCCGTCTTTGCCGCCGATGCGCCGAAGGAAAAAGCCAAGCCGGAACCCAAGGCCGCCGCGCCCGCCGCGCCCGACCGCGACTCCGCCAACGCCCTCGTCGGCCTCGACGCCGGCACTGGCCTTAAGGCCCAACTCTTCGCCAGCGAGCCGATGGTCCTCAGCCCCTCGAATGTCGAGGTTGACCACTTGGGCCGCATCTGGGTGTGCGAGGTCGTGAACTACCGCGGCCGCAAGGGCAGCCGCCCCGAGGGCGACCGCATCGTCGTCCTCGAAGACACCGATGGCGATGGCAAGGCTGACAAGCAAACCGTCTTCTACCAGGGCACCGACATTGATTCCGCGCTCGGCATCTGCGTGCTCCCCAGCCTCGACGGTAAGTCCACCAAGGTCATCGTTTCCTGCGCGCCCAACGTCTTCATCTTCACCGACACGGACGGCGACTTGAAGTCCGACAAGAAGGAGCTGCTCTTCACCAAGGTCGGCCAGCCGCAGCATGACCACTCCACGCACGCCTTCATCTTCGGCCCCGACGGCAAGCTCTACTGGAACTTCGGCAACACTGGCAAAGGCATCTCCGACAAAGACGGCAACCCCATCGTGGATCTCGCCGGTAATACCGTGAACGACGGCGGCAAGCCCTACCGCCAAGGCATGGCCTTCCGCTGCAACCCCGACGGCTCGCAGCTCGAAGTCCTCGGCCACAACTTCCGGAACAACTACGAGGTCTCCGTGGACTCCTTCGGCACGCTCTGGCAGTCCGACAACGACGACGACGGCAACAAGTCCGTCCGCATCAACTACGTCATGGAGTTCGGCAACTACGGCTACGTGGATGAACTGACCGGCGCGGGATGGAGCACCGCTTGGAAGAAAGCCAACGAGAAGACCAAGGTCTCCGACGCCGAAAAACCGCGCTATCACTGGCACCTCGACGACCCCGGCGTGATGCCCACGATGCTCGTCACCGGCGCTGGCTCCCCCACGGGCATAGCGGTCTATGAAGGTGACTTGCTCCCCGCCCCCTTCCGCAACCAAGTCATCCACTGCGACGCCGGCCCGAACATCGTCCGCGCTTATCCCGCGAAGACCGCTGGCGCTGGCTACACCGCGAGCATGGAGCCCGTGCTCACCGGCACGCGCGACAAGTGGTTCCGCCCCGCCGACGTGTGCGTCGCGCCGGACGGCTCGCTCATCGTCGCCGATTGGTATGACCCCGGTGTCGGCGGCCACGCGATGGGCGACCTCACGCGCGGTCGCATCTTCCGTGTGACCGTGCCCGGCGCGGAGAAATACACCGTGCCGAAGCTCGACCTTACCACGCCCGCCGGAGCCGTGGCCGCGCTGAAGAGCCCGAACCTGACCGCGCGTTACCTCGGCTACACCGCGCTCAAAGCCTCCGGCGCGAAGGGCGAAGCCGAGCTGGTGAAACTCTTCAAGAGTGACAACGCCCGTCACCGCGCCCGCGCTCTGTGGCTGCTCGCGCAATTGCCCAACGGCAAGACCCACCTCGCCGGTGCCTTGAAGGACAAGGACGCGGACATCCGCATCACCGCCTTGCGCGCCGCTCGCCGCTACAACCTCGACGCCCACGCCGCCACCGTGCAGCTCATCAGTGACAGCTCACCCGCCGTCCGCCGCGAGTGCGCCATCGCCCTGCGCCACAGCAAGGCCAGTGAGGCCCCCGCGCTCTGGACCAAGCTCGCGCAACAATACGACGGGAAGGACCGCTGGTATCTCGAGGCCCTCGGCCTCGCCGCAGACCGGAATGAAGCCGCGACGTTCGCCGCGTGGCAGGCTGCATCTGGTGCAAACTGGAACACGCCGGCCGGCCGCGACATCGTCTGGCGCAGCCGCACGCCGGCTGCCGCCCCGTTGTTGAGCAAGCTCGTGCTCGACGCGAAGACTTCCGCGGAAGACAAAGCCCGTTTCCTCCGCGCGCTGGACTTCATCCCCAAGTGCAAGGAGAAGGACGACGCGCTCGCTGCCATCGCGCTCGGAGCGCTGTAACTGTTCAGCTGACAAAGTAAAAGGGCCCGGCATCATTGTCGGGCCTTTCGCTTTCTGAGTTCGCTGAACTCAGCGAATGTCGTGGGTGAGGCTCCGCCGAGGTCCCCCCATGGACTACGCGAGCGAAATATCCCGTGCGCGGAGGGCAGCCGGGTTCGTCTGCCCCAGCGCCGCGAGAAATCCCCCCGCTTTCGCCAGCGTCTCGTCATATTCCGCCGCCGCCGCCGAATCCGCCACGATGCCCGCGCCGACCTGGAAGTAAGTTTGCTCTTCGGTCCGCACCGCCGTTCGGATGGTGATGCTCAACTGGCTCTCGCGGTTGAAACCCAGATAGCCCTGGCAGCCGCAGTAAGGCCCGCGCGTCACCGACTCCAGCTCATCAATGATTTCCATCGCGCGAAACTTCGGCGCGCCCGTGATGCTGCCACCCGGGAAGCAGGACGCGAACGCTGCGAAGTGCGTCACGTCCGCGCGCAGCCGACCCTCCACCGTGCTGACCAAGTGCTGCACCTGCGAGTAGCGTTCCAACCGAACCAGCTCCGGCACTTGCACCGAGCCGTATTCACAGACGCGCCCGAGGTCGTTGCGGAGCAGGTCGGTGATCATTACCAGCTCGGACATTTCCTTCGCACTGGTCTGGAGTTCGTAGGTGAGTTGGGCATCGCGCGTGGGGTCGGCGGAGCGCGGGCGGGTGCCCTTGATGGGGCGCGTGGTGATATGAGGACCGCTGAGACGAAGGAAAAGTTCCGGTGACGACGATGCGATTTGAAACTCGCCGCAATCCAAGTAAGCCGCGAACGGCGCGGGCGAAACATCCATCAGCCGCTCGAAGAGTTCCCAGCCGGTGAACTGCGTCGGCGCGCTGAGGCGTTGCGAGAGGTTCACCTGATAAATGTCGCCCGCGCGAATGTAGCGCTGCGCCTGCTCGACCCGCGCGATGAACTGCTCGCGGGTGAAGGTCGAAGCCACGCCGTAGTCGCAACCTTGAGGTTGCGAATCGGTGGCCGTTTCGACCCGCAGGCTGAAGGCTGCGACTGCGTCGGCTAATCGCCCGCGCCACCAGTCCACTTGCTCCTTTGCCCGCGCTTCGCTGCGCGAGCCGTCCACGTCGAGGCCGGTGGAGACGATCCACGTCTTGCCGAGGCGATGATCGAAGACGACGAGGCTGTCGTGAAAGCCGACGTGGCAGTCGGGCAGCTCAAGGTCGTTCACCGCGCGGCGCGGGAGCTTCGGCTCGACGAAGTGTTTCAGGTCGTAGCCCCAGTAGCCGAAGCAGCCGCCGAGCGGGAACGGCAGGTCCACCTCGTCGAGCAACTCGTAGCGCGACATCAGTTCGTCCAGCACGCGCCACGGATTTCCAAAGCAGGTCTGGGTGCTGGCGTCTGGGGTCTGGGGCGTGGTGAGTTCGCAGCGGGTGTCGAACGAGCGGAAGGTCAGGAACGGCCGTGCGGCGACAAACGAGTAGCGCGCGTGCGCCGAATCGAGGCCGGCGCTGCGGAGCAGGACCACGCCCGGTTCTCCGGCCAGCGAGGCCGCCAGCGCCTCGGGCGAGGAACTGAAATCCACTTCGACAAGCAGCGGTGTCTTCATGCGCAGCGGCGCGGAGTGTGCGCGCCGGCGGGATGCAATGCAACCGGGTGAAAGACGATGCCGCTACAGATGCTCGCCGGCTAGCAGGTCCGTTTCCTTCAAGGCGAGTTGGAACGGCTCCAGAGACATTGGGCGGTCGTGTCCAAGGAATTCCTGGCAGATGCCGAAGAAATCCTCGCGCGTTGCGACGCGGCGGATTTGGTGGAGGAACTGGCCCTCCGCGTCCACGGCGAGGCCGAGGTAGTTCAGATACTTCTTCATCTTCTGCACCTGCGACGACTCGCGGATGCCGGGTGTGGTGACAGCCTCGTAGAGCGCGCGGATGTAATCGAGCACGTCGCGCCCGCGCGGGACAAATAGCGGCTCGCCGCGCTGGTGCTGGCGGATTTGGGTGAACAGCCACGGGTTGCGGATCGCGCCGCGACCGATCATCAACCCGCGCGCGCCGGTGTGTCGTAGCACCTCGGCAGCCTTCGCGGCGGAATACACGTTGCCATTCGCCATCACCGGGCAGGGCATCGCCGCGACCGCGCGCGCGATGAAGTCGTAATGCACTTCGCTCCGATACATCTCGAGCACGGTGCGCGCGTGGACGGTGAGCAAGTCCAGCGAGTGCCGGGCGAAGATGGGCAGCAGTTCATCGAAGACCGCCGGCGAGTCAAAGCCGAGGCGCGTCTTCACGGTGAAGGGGATCGTCACGGCCTCACGGAGCGCGCCAAGGATGGCGTCCACCCGTTTTGGTTCGCGCAGTAGGCCGCCGCCCGCGCACTTGCGATACACGACCGGCGCGGGGCAGCCGAGGTTCAGGTCAATCGCGGCGATGGGAAGCGTCTGGAGAAACTTCGCGGTGCGGATGAGCGCGGGAATGTCGTTGCCGATCATCTGCGCGATGATAGGACGGCCGGTGGTGTTTTCCTTGATGGACTGAACAACCCATTTCTCTGGCGTCGAGACGGCGTGGACGCGGAGATACTCGGTCCAGTAAATGTCCGGCCCGCCGTAGCGCGCCATGAGCGTCATGAACGCGAGGTCGGTCACGTCCTGCATCGGCGCGAGCGCGAGGACGGGCGCGGACGAGTGGAGCAAGTCGCGGAGTTGGCTCACTGGAATTGCGGGTGCGCCTGCAATCGCTCCCAAGTCTCGGCGGTGAGCGGGGCTTGGCGATACTTCGGTTCGTGGAGCGGTTCGGCGCTGGTGGAGCGGCGGGCGCGCTCCAGCCACTTGCGGTCAAGTGGTTCGTCGAGCAGCGCGAGGGTGTTGGCAGCGAGCGTGGTTTCATCCTTCTCACCGGTCGCGTGGCCCACGCCGACGTAGAATCCCGCGAGCAGCCACGTCACGCGCAGCAGCGTGGCGCGCGAGTAGGTCGGCATCGCACACGCGCGTGCAGGGTCGAGGTGACGGAAGAGACTGGTGAAGAGTGGGAGGGTCCACATCGCCGCGTTCTTTGCAGGCGAATAGGCATCGAAGAGAATCGCATGCGGGGCGGGAACGGCGTGCTCGGTGTTCCTCAGCCAAGTCGGGAAGTCACCGACATGCACCTGCCACGAGACGCGTTGCGAGCCGATGGTTTGCTCGGCCTTGCCCGCGGCCAGCAACTCGGCGACGAGCGGCTCGTAACCGCCGAAGTAACCGAGTTCCACCCCGTGCTGGAGCGCGAAGCGCAGCGGCTCCAGCGTGTGGTCAAAGCTCACGAGGCGCACCGCGCACGGCAGGTCGTGCGTGGCGCGCAGGACTGTCAGCACGTTCGCCGCCGCGCCGAGACCCACGTCCCAAATGACAAACTCGCCCGGGTGCGCGGCGATCCGTTCGCGCAAGCGGAGCTGCCGCACGTAAAGCGCCTCCGCCTCCGCCACGGGTCCGATGACGGGATGAAACGTCTCCGCCTCCGCGTGGGAGCGGACGCTGCGGACGCCGTTGGCGAGGGTGACGAGACTGTAGCCGGGAGCCGACACGGGGCGGACGGTAGTGCGCATGAGTCAGTGTGGAAACGGGGAAGTTCACCCCTCCACCTGCGGCTCCCAAAAGCAAGCGAGCGCGAAGGCCACTGACATCGCCCAGCTAACGCTTGTCCGGTTACGAACAGCCGGCTTGGAAGCCAGCGCTCCGCCTACTTCGCAAAGGCCGGGCCACCCTTGCGGCCGTAGCTCTCGATGAAGGCCAGCATGTCGAGGAGGTCTTCCTTGCTCAGGCCGTCCACCAAGTTCGCGGGCATGGGCGAAATTTTGGAGAAGTTGCGCCGGGCCAAGTCACTCTTCTTCACGGTGACTTTCGTGTCGGGCTGGAGCTGGTTCGGGACGAGCACGAGCTGGTCGCCGGTTTCGCTCATGAGCCGACCGGTGTGGTCTTCGCCGCTCTTGAGCCAGAGGGTGGTGTTCTGGAACTGCTCGGAGACGACCTTGCTCGGGTCGATGATGCTCTCCAACACATCGCGGCGGCTGAAGCGCGCGCTCACCGCCGTCAGATCGGGGCCGACGCCGCCGCCCTCGACGCCGAAGCGGTGGCAGGCGAGACACTGCGCGTCCACGAAGGCCTGGCGGCCCTTCTCGAAGCTGCGGCCCTTCATCGGCTTGGCCAGGTCCGCCTCGAAGTCCGCCATCGTCCACGCCTTCACGAAGCTGCGCGTCTGCGGCTTGGGGAAGTCGCTCACGCCGCCTTTGCGACCCGACGGGCCGGACGTGAGGCTCGCGACCAGCGGCCCGAACTCGGCCTTCTCGGCGTCGGTCAGGTTGGCCCCGGCTTCTTTGGCGAAGTTCTTGTAGAAATTGTTGTAGCTCGCGCCGTTGCCGTAGGGCCGGCCGGCTTCCTCAAACCACTTCACGATGTCGCCCTGATGCGCGGCGGGGGAGCGGTCCTGGGTCCAGTAACCGAAATACTCGCGGCGCTGCTCGGGGGTCCAGTTCTTGGCGGTGCGGAGGTGGAAGAGATAGTGGATCATGTCTTCCTGCGTGAGCGCGCCGGCCATGAGCGTGAGGGTCTTGTCGACCACGCCGGGCGCGGCGAGGACGATGAGCACTTGGGACAACTCGCGGTTCACGAAGTTGCTCTTGCTCGGATAGCTCGCGGAAAGCTTCTCGGTCGCGAGCGTCACCACGTCGGCGGAAGGCAGGCCGTTGCGGGCGATGCTCACTTGGAGGACACGGAGTTTGTCGAGTTGCTGGCGCTCCAGGAGCGTGGCGAGCGGCCACTTGCCGAGCGCGCGAAGACATTCGTCCTGCGCGGACTTGCCGCCGAGACGGCCGAGGGCGAGCAGAGCGGCGAGGCCGCCGTCAGAGGTCTTCTCTTCCAGCGCGCGCGTCTGCCACGTCGTGACGGGCTGCGCTTCGAGCGCGATGCGCGCGGCGTAGCGGATGGCGCGGTCGGGGCTGTTCAAGTGCGGCCAGATGAAGTCGAGCGCCTTCGGGTCGGCCTTGCCGTGGAAGGCTTCAATCTGGCGACGCAACGCGCGGGCTTCGGCACCTTCCTTGTTCGGTTCCCACGCAGCGGCGGTGGATTCCTTGCCGGTGTAGGTCACGCGATAGAGACCGGAAGCCGTGCCGCGTCCGCCGATGGTGAAATACATCGCGCCGTCCTCACCGATGATGAGGTCCGTGACGTTGAGCGGCGACTTGCCTTTGCTTTTGTCCACGAGACCGGCCGGGGCGACGAAGTTTTCCCAAGTCGCGGTGTAGGTGGAACCCTCGGGCTTGAGGTGGACGGCCATGAGGCGGCCGTAGGTCCAGTCCATCACGTAAATAGCGCGCTGATATTTCGCGGGGAACTTCGCGCCTTTGCCGTTGCCGACGCCGGTGGGACAGCCCACGCCGATGTCCACGACCGTGCCGAGGCTGTCGGCATGGTAGTCGGGCCACTTGCCGGTGCCGTAGCGCCAGCCGAACTCCGCGCCGGAGGTGGCGTGGTTCACGCGCGTGGCGCGATACCACGGCGAACCCCAGTCGTATTCCATGTCCGCGTCCCAGGCGAACAGCTCGCCGTCGCAGTTGAAGGCGAAGTCGAACTGGTTACGGAAGCCGCCGCAGAAGAAATCCCACTTCTTCCCATCCGGGCTGACGCGGCAAACGTAACCCCCCGGAGCCATGACGCCGGTGGCGTGGCCGTTGCCATCGGGCTGGCGCGGGAGGACGTGGTCTTCGGCGTAGTTCTTGTGCGGCGAAGTCGGGGCGAGGTCGGCGGGCGGTTTGGTGTGATTGCCGGCCATGACGTAGAGATTGCCGTCGGGGCCGAGCTCGACCGCGTGCGGGCCGTGCTCGCCGCCACCGGGCAGCGCCTTGATGAGTTCAATCTTCGACCACGTGTCGCTGCCGTCGTCCGTGATGCGGTAGAGGCCAGAGGCGAAGGAGGTCGAGTATTTGTTCACGACCACCCAGAGCGCGCCGTTGGCGAAGGTCATGCCCTGCGCGTCGTAGAGCGGCTTGGCGATGAACTCGCGCTTCGCGACCTTGCCATCCGCGCCGAGCGTGACGCGGAGCAGGCCGCCGTCGGGGTTGTTCGAGCGATACTGCGGGCTGAGAATGAGGCGGCCTTTGTTGTCCTTGCAGAGATTGACCCACGAACCTTCCTCCGGCTCGCCGCTGATCAGCAGCTCCGTCTTGAAACCGGGCAATGTGTAAAGCGATTCGGCGGGCGTGGCCTCGCGCTTGCCGGAAGGAGCCTTGG
>SIBB01000112.1 GCA_009695395.1 Pedosphaera sp.
GCAGCGACGCACCCTCCACCCACGGATGCACCATCGCCTGCGCGGACTGCGCCGCCACCAGCGCATACGCGCGCTCCGTGGTGAACACGCTCACCAGCCCCGGCATCGCCCGGAGCGCACCGCGCGCCGCCAGCACCGCCGCGCCGTGATAGCCCTGACTGCCCGCGAGAATGACGAGATGGCCGAACGTCCCCTTGTGCCCTGCCACCGGACGCGGCGGCGGGAAGTGCGCGAAATCCTCCGGCAACGTCCAGTTCAACTCGGTGTTGAAGGGACACGCCACCAGTCCGATGTCCGCCGCCACTTCCAACCGGCCAGTGAACGGTGCGGCTTGCGGCTGCAAGAGCCCAGCCTTCATCGCGCCGAACGTCAGCGTCACCGTTGCGCGCACCGCATCCCCGAGCGGTTCGCCCGTGTCCGCGTTCAAACCCGAGGGCACATCTACCGAAAGGATGGGGACGCGCGACGCATTCAGCGCCTGCACGAGCCGCAGCCAATCGCCCACCAGCGGACGGCTCAAGCCGATGCCGAACAACCCGTCCACGATGAGCGCGCCGGCAAAGCTCCTCACTTCTGCCACCGCTGCGTGAGGGTCGGTCACGTTCACCAAGCGCACGGGTCGGTCAGCCAAATTCTCCGCGGCAAAGCGCGCGTCGTCACCATTGTGGCCCTTACCAGCCAGCACGAGAATCTCCGCGCCGGGCCGCGTCAACCGCCGCACACATCTCGCCACAGCCTGGCCCGCGCGCCGCATGACCGAGGCCTCGGACACGCCAGTCGCCCACGTTGTGCGCTCCCATTCGCGCATCTGTGCGATGTTGATGACAGGTGTTGGCACAGCACAATTAGAGGTGAAAACCGGTGATGACGCAACGGCACTCCAAAGCCGGTGCTACTGGGTCGCGACGCAGTAGAGAAATTTGTCTGAGCGCAGGAACAGCTCCTTGCCGCTCACGGCAGGCGTGGCGTTGAACTGCGTGGCGTCGGAAGCGAAGGAGTTTTGAGCCACGAGTTTGAACTGCGGTTTCGCCTCGATGATGAACGTGCCGTTGCGCCGGCTGACGGCGAAGAGGTTCCCATTCGCCAGCACGGCTGAAGCATAAAATGGCTTGCCGCTAAGGCCGCTCGCGCTCGCGCCGGGGAGTCGCTCCTTGAAGACCTGCTCGCCGGTCTTCGCGTCGAGGCAGAGCGCGAAGCCTTGGTCCGTCACGACGTAGAGCCGACCTTCGTGCAACACGGGCGTGGGGACGTAGGTGCTGTTGCGCGTCTGCCAAAGCCGGTGGGAAATCGTTACGTCACCCTTGCCGCCGGTCTTCACCGCGACCGCGCCGAGCTGTGGGAAACCACCGAACGCGAAGACAACACCCTCGCCCACGACGACGCTCGGCGCGATGTTGCCGGGCAGGCCGGTCGTGGCGAACCAGCGGAGTTTGCCAGTGTCGGGATTGAACGCCCACAGCTCCTGCGGCAGCGCGAAGACCAACTCGGGTGCGGTCGGGCTGCCCGCGAGCGCCGGCGTGCCGAAGACGTATTCGAGCGCGGCCCCGGGTGCGCGCCAGACTTCCTTGCCCGTCTTTTTGTCGAGCGCGACGACGGCGTGGGCTTCCTCGGAGGCGGTGATGATGACGGTGTCCTTGTAGAGCACGGGGCTGGCGGCGGAGCCCCAGTTCTTCTGGTTCGCACCGTCGCCGAGCTTCACATGCCAGAGCTGTTTGCCATCGAGGTCGAAGGCCGCCGCGCCGCCGCGCCCGAAGTAAACGAAGACGCTTTCCCCGTCGCTCGTGGGCGTGTGGCTGGCGTAGCCGTGCTCAGGCAAGTAGCCCTCGTAGCGGTCCACCTGAGTTTCCCCGGCAACCGCTCGCGCCCACTTCACTTTGCCGCTCACGCGGTCTACGCAGACGAGTTCGCGGCTCAACGCGCTCTTGCCCTTCGTCACGCCGTAGCCCGTCCAGCACGTCACGAACACGCGGTCGCCGACGAGGATGGGGCTGGAGGTGCCGGGCCCGGGCAGCTCGGTTTTCCACTTCACGTTCTGCGTGTCGCTCCAAGTGGTGGGCGGCTGCGCGTCTGTGGCAATGCCCGAGCCGTTGGGGCCACGGAAGCGCGGCCAGTCAGGTTCGGTGGCGAGGAGGGGAAGCGCGATGGCGAGAAGCAGCGCCGCCAAGCCTGCTGCGTGGTTAGCGGTTCGGCTCCTGAACCTCGTGGGACAGTCAGTGAGGGGGAGTGGTTTCATGCAGCAATGGTATAATTCCGGCTATTTTTCACCCTTTCCCGGTGGCGGACCTTTGCCGGGTGGAGCGCCTTTGAACCCCACGTCCGCCGCGCCGAAGCGCATCGGCGGCGGCCCACGGCGGAAGAAGCTGCTCTCCGGCGTGCCCTTGAACTGGCGCGGGATGAACGGAAAATTCTCCGTCAGCACGTAGTGATACGTGCCCTGCGGAAACTCCGGCGTGACGCCGAAGCGCCCGTTCGCCTCGTCGAGGTCGCCCGCGCCCTTCACGAACTCAAAGTCTTCGACGTAGCTGCCATCGAACTTTTCGCCCGGCCCGCTCGCCCGCGTGCCCTCGCGCAGCCGGTAGCTGGACTTCATCCGCTTCACCGCGCTGTTCGTGCTATGGGCGTCCGAGTAATCCCACGGGCCGTAAATCGGAAAGCCATCCGCCGCCCAGCCGACTTGCGCGACCCGCTCCTTGCCGCCGGTGCGCAGCTCAATCAAGCCCGTCGGCAGCGCGTGGTAGTGATACGCACCGCTGGGCTGGACGTGCGCGTTGTGCCGGTCCACGCCGAGCTTCTGCGAGCCGCTGATGGGATCGAGCGTCCAGCCCGAGCGCGGGTCCATCTGCCACCACTCCGCCGCGCCGGGGTCGAAGACGACGCCATTCAGCGCGATGCCAAACGGGTGCATAACGAGCTTGGTGAACGTGGCGTTCTCCTTTGGCGCGAGCGGCACGCGGTAGTTGTAATTCTGCGCCGTGACCAAGTGCGGGTTGCCGCGATTCGGGAACTGCCCGGGTGCGTGGTCCGGCAAGCCATTCGCGCGGATGACGCGGAAGCCGCCCTCCACCGTGATGCTTACCTGGCTCTTGCCCGCACTCTGCCCATCGCCCGCCGGCGCGGCGTATTGCTTCCCCTTCTGCTCGCCGCCGCCGCCACGCCCGCCGGGGCCTTTGGGTTCGGGTGGGCGGAATTGCGCATGGACCAGAGCGGACAGGCCCAGCACCGAGAGCAAGACGGTCAGTGTGTTGGGCGGGCGGATTGGGGTTCGTTGCAGCATGGCGAACATTCACTTTGAACCTAGCGGGCCACCGGTTGATTGCCGAGCAACATTCTCGGAGCGACTCGTCAACGAGCTGCTCTCCATCGCAACACTGGCGGCTCAGAGGCCAGTGTTCGAGCTTGCGGCCCGCCCCTCGCTTCTTGAAGCTCCGCCTCGTTGCACCCTGTTTCATCCATGCGTCTTGCCTCCGTTCTCACGCCGCTGAACGAATACAACCTCACCCTCGCTGCGCAGTGCGGTGTGGACGACATCACGGTGCGCTATCCCGGCCCTGACCCGGAAAACCTCCTACGGCAGCAACGCCAGATTGAATCGCATGGCCTGCGCCTCGCCATTGTAGAAGGTTACCTTCCCATCGAGCGCCTCAAGCTCGGGCGCGACGACGGCTCCGAACTCGCCGCGATGAAGTCGCTCATCCGACAGATGGGCCAGGCTCGCATCCCCATCCTTTGCTACAACTTCATGGCCGGCACCGACTGGGTGCGAACGCGGCTGGACGCGCCCGAGCGCGGCGGCGCTCTCGTGACGGAGTTCGATTTGCAGGCCGCAGAACACGCGGTGTCGCTCAGTGCCACGGCGAGCACCATTGCCATCGATCGCATCTCGGTGGATGAGCTCTGGTTGAACCTCGAACGATTGCTCCGCGAACTCGTGCCCGTCGCAGAGCAAAGCGGCGTGGTCCTCGCCATGCACCCGGATGACCCACCGCTGCCGGAGTTCCAAGGCAAGGCCCGCATCATGAACTCGGTGGAAAACTTCGAGCGCCTCGTCCGCCTCGTGCCCAGCGCGCACAACGGCATTTGCTTTTGTCAGGGCACCTTCGCCGCGATGGGCGCGGACATCCCTGCAACCATCCGCCGCCTCGGCCCGCAGATCCGCTACGTCCACTTCCGCGACGTGCGCGCGACCGGCCCGGGCCACTTCGTCGAGACTTTCCACGACAACGGCCCGACCGACATGGTCGCCGCGATGGCCGCGTATCGCGAGACGGGCTTCACTGGTCCGATGCGTCCCGACCACGTCCCGCAACTCATCGGCGAGGAGAACGGCGAGCCGGGCTACACCATGCTGGGAAGGCTCTTCGCGTATGGCTACATGCGCGGGCTGATGCAAGCGGCGGAGAAGTTCGTCCGAGTGCCCAGCCAATCCTGACAACACGCGCTCCTCTTTAGCCCCACCACGTCATGTCCGCCGCCGCCCCCACCAACGTCCGCCATCGCATCATCGCCGTCAGCATGCTGATGGCGTTCATCCTTTACCTCGACCGCATCTGCATGGCGTTCATCCTCAAGTCTGCCTCGTTTCAGGCCGACGTGCCACTCACCAAGGAGGAGTTGGGCCGCGTCCTCGGCGCCTTCTTTCTCTCATACGCACTCTTCCAAGTCCCCGCCGGCTGGGCCAGCGATCGCTTCGGCGCGCGCAAGATGCTCACCATTTACATCCTGCTCTGGTCCGTCTTGACCGGTCTGACCGGCCTTGTGTCCAGCTTCGCCGGGTTGCTCGTCATGCGCCTGCTCTTCGGTGCAGCGCAGGCGGGCGCGTATCCGACCAGCGGCGCGGTCATCCGCCGCTGGATTCCGCTGACCTCGCGGGCGAAGTCCAGTTCCATGGTGGCGTTCGGGGGCCGGCTCGGCGGCACGCTCGCGCCGTTCGTCACTGCTTGGATGGTGATCAACCTCGGCCACTGGCGGCGGCCCCTGTGGGTGGACTGCGCGATCGGGCTGCTCATCGCGGCGCTTTACTGGCACATCGTCCGCGACCGACCCGAGGAGCATCCCGATTGCAACGACGCCGAACGCGCGCTCATCGGCCAGCCGCCGGTGGAGCAGCCCATCCCGACCCGCGAACTCCTCGCCATGCTCGGCGCGTTTTGCCGCAGCCGAAGTCTTTGGCTCAACGCCGCCGGGCAGATGCTCGTCAACGTCGGCTGGGTATTCCTCGTCACCTGGCTGCCCATTTACCTGAAGGAGCAGAAGGGCGTTGAGGATGTCTCCAGCGGGCGCATGGTCTCGTTCGCACTTGCGTTCGGCATGGTGGGACAACTCGTCGGCGGCGTGCTGGCGGACTGGAGCGTGCGCCGGTTTGGCCTGCGCTGGGGAAGGGTGCTGCCCATGTCCGCCTCGGGCTTCCTTGCCGGCTCGGCTTACCTTGCCTGCCTGCAAATGGACTCCGCGTGGGGCGTCATCGCCTGCTGCTGCGTCGTCTCCTTCGCAGTGGACATGGGCAACCCCGCCATCTGGGCCTTCATGCAGGACGTGGGTGGGCGCGCGACCGCTGCTGCGTTCGGCTGGGGCAACATGTGGGGCAATCTCGGCGCGTCCGCCATGTCCATGCTCGTCCCGGAGTTGATGAAGATGGGCCCGACCGGCGAGGCTGGGCAGCGGATTGTCTTCTTTGTGTGCGCCGGTGCGCTGTTCCTCCACAGCCTGCTTGCGCTCGGCCAGGACGCCACCCAGCCAGTGTTGAAGCAGGCGACTCCCTCCGGCGCGTGAAGTCTGCATGAAGCTTCCGTAGTCGCAGGCTTCAGCCTGCGCGTCAGTTCATGGCGGCGGGCGCTTGCGCAACTCGGCGCTCACCGAGCGCCGCTACAGCCAGCCCGCGATTCGCAACCTCTGGGTTGCGCCACCGCACTTCCCCGCTAAACTCTCGCGCGTGAAAACCCTGTTCCCCGCTCTCGCACTCGCGCTCTTCGCCGCGACCGCCGTCGCCGCTCCGGCCAAGCCCAACATCATTTACATTCTCTGCGACGACCTCGGCTACGGCGACGTGAAATGCCTGAATCCACAGGGCAAAATCACCACGCCGCACCTCGACAAGCTCGCCGCCAGCGGGATGTATTTCACAGACGTTCACTCCAGCAGTTCCGTCTGCTCGCCCACCCGCTACGGCATCATGACGGGCCGCTATAACTGGCGCACCAAGCTCCAGTCCGGCGTGCTCGGCGGTCTCAGCCCGCGCCTCATCGAGCCGGGCCGCCTCACCGTCGCGCAGTTGCTCAAGAACAACGGCTACCACACCGCCGCCATCGGCAAGTGGCACCTCGGCATGGACTGGGTGAAGAAGGAGGGCAAGACCGTCGCCGAGTTGAACATCGAGTCCGCCGACCAGATTCACAACGTGGACTACGCGCAGCCCATCAAGAACGGTCCGAACGCCGTCGGCTTCGACTACTACTACGGCATCAGCGCGTCGCTCGACATGGTGCCCTACACGTTCATCGAGAACGACCGCGTCACCAAGCTGCCGACCGTGGACAAGGACTTCCCGCTCTTCCTCGGTCGCGCGCAGGGCAAGTGCCGCCTCGGTCCCGCCGCGCCGGACTTCGAGGTCGAGGACGTGCTGCCCACGTTGACCACGAAGGCCATCGGCTACGTGAAGTCCCGCGCCGCCGATGCGAAGGCGGGCAAGCCCTTCTTCCTCTACCTGCCGCTCGCCTCGCCGCACACGCCCATCGCGCCCACGAAGGAATGGCAGGGCAAGAGCGGCCTCAACCACTACGCCGACTTCGTCATGCAGACCGACCACGCCATCGGCCAACTCCTGGCCGAGTTGGACAAGCAAGCCCTCGCCGAGAACACCCTCGTCATCGTCACCAGCGACAACGGCTGCTCGCCGCAAGCCGACTTCCCCGCGCTGCTGGCCAAGGGCCACAACCCCAGCTATGAGTTCCGCGGCCACAAGGCCGACATCTTCGACGGCGGCCACCGCGTCCCGTTCCTCGTCCGCTGGCCCGCGCGCGTGAAGGCCGGCACACTGTCCCAGCAGTTGCTCTGCCTCACCGACTTCATGGCCACCGCTGCGGACATCGCCGGCGCGAAACTTCCTGACACCGCCGCCGAGGACAGCGTGAGTTTCCTCCCCGCACTGCTCGGCACGGCCAAGGCTTCGCTGCGCGAAGCCGTCGTCCACCACTCCATCAACGGCTCCTTCGCCATCCGCCAAGGCAACTGGAAGCTCGAACTCTGTCGCGACTCCGGCGGCTGGAGCGACCCGCGGCCCGGCACGCCGAAAGCCACCGCCCTCCCGCCCGTCCAGCTCTTCGACTTCGACAAAGACATCGGCGAGCAAACCAACGTGCAAGACAAGCACCCCGAAGTCGTCGCCCGCCTCACGAAGCTTCTGGAGAAATACGTCGCCGACGGCCGCAGCACGCCCGGCACACCGCAGCAGAACGCCGTGCCCGTGCAACTCGTGAAGACCGCGAAAGCTGCGCCCGCCAAGGCGAAGTAGAAGTAGTTCGGAGCGCCGGTCTCCGACCCGGCGTCACGCCAAGCCGCAGTCTTGCGACCTCCTCCGCCCTTCGCCACTCTCTCCGCACAGTCATGGCCTCATTCCCTGAGTTGTTTCGCAGCCTCAGCCCGGACGAACACCGGCGCGGACGCGAGTTCGAGCGGATCTGCAAATGGTTCTTGGAGCACGACCCGCAGTATCGGCGTCTCATCAAGCGTGTCTGGTTGTGGGACGACTGGCCGGGACGCTGGGGCCGGGACAAGGGAATTGACCTCATTGCCGAGACCTTCGATGACCAACTGTGGGCTATCCAATCCAAGGCCTACGCGCTGACTCATTCCGTCACCAAGAACGACGTTGACCGTTTCCTCAGCGAGTCTTCCCGCAAAAGCATTGCCTACCGGCTGCTGATTACCACCGCAGCGGAACTCGGCCATAACGCCCGCGAGGTCATCCAAGGGCAGGAGAAAAGCGTGGGCTACCTGCTTTTCTCTGACCTCAAGAACCGCGAGCTGAACTGGCCTGCCTCCCCGGACAAGCTCGTCGCCCCGCAAACCTCGGCCTGACCAGCGGCGGGCCATCGCCGATGTGGTTCGCGGATTCAGGCAGCACGACCGAGGGCAGCTCATTCGCGCCTGTGGCACGGGCAAGACGCTCATCGGCCTCCGCGTTGCCGAGGCCATGAAGTCACAGCGCACGCTTGTTCTGGTGCCGTCGCTGTCACTGGTTTCCCAGCTCTTGAGCGACTGGGCCAAGGACAGCCTCCAACCGTTCCGCTTCCTGCCGGTCTGCTCGGACCAGACCATCGGCGGCGAGGACTATCTCATCGCCCACGTCAGCGAGTTGGGCGTGCCTCCGACCACCCAGCCCGCCGAGATCGCCGCGTTCCTGCGCGGCACCGGGCGGCGCGTGGTCTTCTCCACCTACCAATCGGCCCCCACCGTGGCGCTCGCCTTCCAGCAGCACCAACTCAAGCCGTTCGACTTGGTCATCGCGGATGAGGCCCACCGCTGCGCGGGCGTCAAGGAAGGCCCCTTCGCTACCGTGCTGGACGTCCGGCAAATCCACGCCCGCAAACGCCTCTTCATGACCGCCACGCCGCGCATTGCGTCGGAGGCTTCCAAGACTCGGGCGGATTCGCTTGGGTTGGAACTGGTCTCGATGGATGACCACGCCGTCTTCGGCCCGGTCTTCCATGAACTCAAGTTCTCCGACGCCATCCGGCTGAAGCTGCTCACCGATTACCGCGTGGAGATTGTCGGCGTGGACGACCCGCTCTATCGCCAGTATGCCGAGGAAGGCGCGTTCGTCACTGTGGACGGCGAGACCATCACCGACGCCCGCACGCTGGCGAGCCACATCGCCGTCGCCAAGGCCATCCAGAAGTATGACCTGCGCCGCATCATCACCTTCCACGGGCGCGTGAGCCGGGCGCGCCAGTTTGCCGACCAGTTCCCCCAGTTCCTCCGCTGGATGCCCCGGCGCGACCAGCCCTCCGGCCAGATTTGGACTGAGATGATTTCCGGCGACATGGCCAGCAGCCGACGCGACGCCATCCTTGACCGCCTGCGTGAGGTGCGGCCAGACGAGCGCGGCATCGTCACCAACGCCCGCTGCTTGAGCGAGGGCATTGATGTTCGCGCCTTGGACGGCGTGGCCTTCATTGACCCGAAGGAATCGCAGGTGGACATCATACAGGCCGTGGGCCGCGCCATCCGCAAGTCCGAGCACAAGCGGCACGGCGTCATCATC
>SIBB01000113.1 GCA_009695395.1 Pedosphaera sp.
GGGCGGGATGCGCGGAGAGTTCGGCGGCGATGTTTTCCAGCGCGGGCAGTTCGAGCCCTGCGTCCAGCGAGCCGCTCAACGAGTGAACCGTCGGACGCACCGGCCCCAGTGTGGCCGACAGCGCCCCGAAAGCCTGCCCACGCAACGCGGTGGCTCGGGCGAGTTCGCCCCGAGCGCGGGCCAACTCCAACTCCGCGCGCTCGGTTTCGTCGGCAGCGGTGTCACCGGTAGCGGCACGCACGCGGGCCAGACGCGAGGACTCGGCGGCAGCGTCCACGAGCCGGGTGTTGAGCCGGTGTGCCTCGTCTGCGAACAACGCCGTGGCGAAGGCTCCGTGCGCGCGGCGACGCACTTCGCGGGTCTTCCCGGCGACATCGTGTTGAAGACTTTCTCGCTCGCGCTCCTGCACTTCCCGCGCGGCCGTGAGCCGTTTCCCAAGCGGCACGCGCTGCGACGCGCCGACGAGGAACGCCGGGTCGCGCGGCGCGGACTCGACGCGCGCGATTGCCTCCGGGTTCGGCGGGCGTGTGGCCTGCTGGAGCCGGCCTTCCGCGGCGGCAAGCTGGGCACGTGCCTCGGCAAGCGCCGGACTTTGGCGCGCGGCGAGTTCGAGCGCAGCGGTGAGCGTGAGGTTGGTAAGCGGGGCGGCGGCGAGCGTGGTGCCGACACTCAACACCAGCATCAGCGTCGCGAGGAGAACTGCTCCGACGCAAGTTCGGAGCCTCGGACTTGTGAACGCCTCACCCTTCCCCATGAACTGTCCGCAGGCCGCGAGGTTTTCAACTGCCGCAGTCCAAAACGCTGGCGTGGGGTCGGAAGCCTGCCGCCGGTTCAAGGGTTCAAGGCGCGATGTGTTCATAGTTGGGGCTTGGTTTGAACCGCATTGCCGAAACGCAGGTAAAGCGCGGGGACGACAATCATGTTGAGCAGCATCGAGGTGAGCAGCCCACCGAGGATGACGATGGCCATCGGCGTTTGAATCTCGTTGCCCGGTTTGCCACCGCCGAGGGCGAGCGGAATCAGGGCGAGGCCGGCGGCGAGCGCGGTCATCAGGATGGGCACGAGCCGTTCCATCGCGCCCCGGAAGACGGCTTCGCGGAAGTCCGTGACGCCCTCCTTCTCGCGCAGGTGTCGGATATGCGAGACGAGCATGATGCCGTTGCGCGTGGCGATGCCGAAGACGGTGATGAAGCCGATGAGCGACGCGACACTCAACACGCCGCCGCTCACGAATACGCCCGCCACGCCGCCGATGAGCGCGAGCGGCAGGTTGAGCATCACGAGCGCCGCGTCACGCGCGCAGCCAAAGGCGAGGTGCAACAGGAAACCAATTCCAAGCACCACGCCGATGCTGACGAGCAGCAGAATCCGCCCCGCTTCCTCGGCGCTTTCGAACTGCCCGCCGAACTCGACGCGGTAGCCCGGCGTGGCGGCGAGGATGGGATTTACGAGCTTCTGGCAGTCGCGCACCACGCTGGTCACGTCGCGCCCGGCGACGTTGCATTGCACGACAATCTTGCGCTCGACCTGTTCGCGGAGCACCTGGTTCGGGCCGGAGTCCTTGCGAATCTCGGCGAGCGTCCGCAGCGGCACCTTCGCGCCCGCGGGCGTGTCCACGAGCAAGTCGCCGAGCGTGTCGGTGCGCCAGCCGTCGGCGTCGGCCAGCCGCACCACGAGGTCGTAGGCGCTCTGGCCTTCAATGATGCGCGTCGCTTTCACGCCTTGCAGGCCGGCCTCCAGCACGCGTGCGACCTCGCGGATGGTGACGCCGTGCCGCGCCAGCGCCGGGCGGTCGAACTTCACCGTCAGCACGGGAATCTCCGTCTGCTGCTCGACCGACAAGTCCACGACGCCCGGCACACCGGCCATTGCGGCGCGGGCCTTCTCCGCCAACGTGCGGAGTTGGTAGAGGTCGCTGCCATAAATCTTCACCGCGATGTTCGCGCGCGTGCCGGAGAGCATGTGGTCAATGCGATGGGAAATGGGCTGGCCGATGGTGACGTTCATGCCGGGCACCAGCGACAACGCCTCGCGCAACGCGGCGAGGAATTCCGCCTTGCTGCGCTGGCCCATCTTGAGCGAGACATCGAGTTCGGCGGCCTCGACGCCTTGCGCGTGCTCGTCGAGTTCCGCGCGACCGGTGCGACGCGCGACGGAGATGATTTCAGGAAACGCGGACGAGAGAAGCGTCTGCTCGACGACGCGGCCCAGCGCGTCCGACTCCGCGAGCGACGTGCCCGGCAGAGTGACGGCGCTCAACGTGAGCGAGCCTTCGTTGAACTCCGGCAGGAAGGCGCGGCCAAAGAAGGACGTGGCGAGCAGCGCCACAGCGAGCAGCGCCACGGCGGGCAGCGTCACGAACCACGGGTGGCGGAGCGCGCCGTTCAGCAGCGGTGTGTAACCGCGCTTGAGCAGCCGCACGAAGCCGGATTCGTGGCCGGTCAGCACGGCGCGCGAGTTGGGCAGCAGCAGCAGGCACAGCACCGGCGTCACCGTGACGGCGACGATGAGCGACGCGAGCAGCGCGACGAGATACGCGACGCCGAGCGGTTGCAGCAGCCGGCCCTCGACGCCCCCGAGGAAGAACACCGGCACGAAGACCAGCGCGATGATGAGCGTGGCGAAGACGATGGAGCTGCGGATTTCGATGCTGGCGTTTAGGACAACAGCCAAGGCATTTCGTCGCTGCTCCACCGGCAACGCGACGTTCTCCCGCAGCCGACGCACGACGTTCTCCACGTCAATCACCGCGTCGTCCACGAGCGCGCCGATGGCGATGGCCATGCCGCCGAGTGTCATCGTGTTGATGGTCGCGCCGAACGCCTTCAGCGTGAGCACCGCGGCGACGAGCGAGAGCGGGATGGCGGTGATGGTGATGAGCGTGGCGCGGCCATTGGCGAGGAACACCAGCACGACGACGATGACCAGCAGCACGCCTTCGCCCAACGCCGTGAAGACATTTTTGACCGCGACCTCGATGAAGTTCGCCTGCCGGAAGATGTCGGTCTGAAGCTTCATGCCGGGCGGCAGCTTGGTCTGGATGTCGGCGAGCACGGCTTCGAGTTGGCGCGTGAGTGCGAGCGTGTTCGCGCCCGGCTGCTTCTGGATGCCCAACACGACGGCGGGCTTGCCCATCGCGGAGGCTTCGCCGCGTTTCGGCGCGACGCCGAGTTTGACTTCGCCCACGTCGGCCACGCGCACGGGCACGCCAGCGCGCGCGGTGACGACGGTTTCGCCGATGTCCTCCAGCGTCCGCAACCGGCCCACGCCGGTCACGAGCCATTCGCTGCCGCGCTCGTTGAGGATGCCGGCGGAGACGTTCTCGTTGCCCTCCTCCAGCGCGCGCACGACCTGCGCGACGGTGACACCGTGGGTTTGCAGCGCGCCCGGTGCGATGACGACTTGGAACTGCTTTTCGCCGCCGCCGATGGGCGTGACTTGCGCGACGCCCGGCACGGCCAGCAAGCGCCGCCGGATGCTCGTCTCGGAGAAGGTGCGTAGCTCGGCGGGCGTGTGCTTGTCCGAAGTCAGTGCGAGGAAAAGAATTTCCCCCATCACGGACGACACCGGTGCGAGCACGGGCTTCTCGACCTCCGGCGGGAGTTGTCCGGCGACGGTCGCCATCTTCTCGCTGACGATTTGCCGCGCGTGGCGGATGTCCGTGCCCCAGTCGAATTCCACCCACACCACCGAGATGCCGACTGCCGTGGCGGAGCGCACGCGGCGCACGCCGGAGGCGCCGTTGACCGCCGTCTCAATCGCGAACGTGACCTGGTTTTCGACTTCCGTCGGGGCCATGCCGTGCGCCTCGGTGATGACCGTGACCGTCGGCGCCGTGAGGTCGGGGAAGACATCCACCGGCATCCGCGTGGCCGTGTGAATGCCGAAGACGGTGAGCAGGAGCGCGGCGACCAGCACGAGCGGGCGGTTCTCCAGCGACCAGCGAATGAGTTTGTCCATCATGGCAGTTCCTTAATGGGCGTGGCCGTGCGCGGGGATGACGCTGGAGACGGAGGCAAGGCGGATGGCGTAAGCGCCCTTGGTGACGATGCGCTCGCCGGCCTGCAACCCCGCGAGCACCTGAACGAAGTTGCCGTCGCGAATGCCGAGCGTGACATCGCGCTTGTCGAAGGTCTCGCCGCCGAGCTGGACGAAGACGATGAACCGTCCGCCTTCCTCGACGAGCGCGGCGTCGGGCACGGCCACGGCGTCTTCGGCGCGCTCCGTCTCGATGTGCAGCGTGACGGCCTCGCCGATGTGGAACTGACCGACGGGATTCTTCAACTCATAGACCAGCGGCACGGTGCGCGTGGCGGGGTCCACTTGCAGACCGGTGAAGACCAGCCGTCCGCCACCCTCGCCAGTGACGGCCAAGAAGCGGCCACGCTCGCCGGGCAGTTCGAGGCTCGCGTGTTTCGCCGCGCTCAACCGCCGCGCGTTTGCCTCCGGGACTTTCGCTTCGATGAAGACCGTGTCCGCGTCGAGGATCGTGAACACGGCGCGGTCCGCCGCGAGTTGCTCCCCGACCGCGCCGTTGAAGGGCACGACCAGCGTGCCGGCAATCGGTGACTTGAGTTCGATGACGGCGGGCGTGACCGACGCCCCGTCGCGGCCTGCGCGGATGGCCGTCGCGGCGTCGCGGTAGGCACGTTCCACGGCGAGCGCGGCGGCGAGCTTCGCCTGCGCGTCCTTGAGGGTGAACTCCGCTTCCTGCAAGTCGCGCTCGGGCCGGGCCTTCGCCGCGACGAGCGTTTGCATCCGTTTGAGGGTCACTCCGGCCTGCTCGATGGCGAGCTTGGCGCGGGCGGCCTCCGTCCCGGCCTCCACAGCGCGTGCGTCGAACTCGGCGATGCGCGCGGTGGCCTCGGCGATGCGCGCGCTGTGTTCCCCCGCGGTGGACGGCGCGAAAGCGGGCTGCAAAAACGCGAGCGTCTGGCCCGACGTGACCTTGTCGCCGATGCCCGGCAGCGACTTGCCCGGAGGCGCGAACAAGCGTCCGGGTTGCGGCGTGCTGACTTGCGCGAGCGAACCGGGCCGTGCGGCGACCACCGCCGGCACGCGCACGCGCTCGACGAGCCGGCGCTTCGTGACCGGCTCCGCCTGCGAAAGGATTTTCCACTGCTGCTCCTTGAGGAAGCTGACGCCCTCGGGCGGCTCCGGAAGTTTCGCGTGCTGCGCCGCGTGCGCGTCGGCGAAGACTTCGACCGCGCCCAGTTCGACGACGGCGTTGGTGCCCTCCGTCGGCACGAGGAGCGTGAGTTGCCACAGGCCCGGCTTGGGGAACGTGAGCGCGGGGAGATAGATGCCGGGCTTGGACGGCTTGGCTTGCGGATGCTCCAACGTGGCGTCGCCCTGGCGCAGGAGGAACTTCACCGGCCCGGCGCTGCGCGGTTCGAGAGTGCGCAAGTCGGTGACGTGGGTGATGAAGGTCGTCGGCGTGCCCACGGCGGGCGGTTGGTGCTCGGCGAAGACCTCGTAGCGGTCGGACCAGACGGTTATTTGCGCCGTCTTCTCCTGGTGCTCGTGGCCGCCGGCTGGGTGGTCGTGGGAATCAGGTTTGCGGCAACCGGCCAGCAGGGCTGTAGTCAACACGGCGGCCAGCATCACAGCGGGCCGCGCGAAAGCGGTTTTCATAGTTCAACGAAGTCAGAATCAACCCTGTCAGGAAACTACCGGCAGAGAATCATGGCAGGGCACACCATGTCTGTCGGCGCGCCAGAGTCGGCGCGGGACGATGGGAGGAAATCAGGCCAGCGGCGGTGCGCGCGGGCCGGAGGGAGGAGAAAAGTCAGTCGGTGGCGGCGCTGGATCAGCGTTCACCGGCAGTTCAATCGCGACGGAGAACACCGGCGTCAACAGCGTCTGCTGCCACACGACGAGGGCCGGCGTGAAGAGGAGTGTCTGGCGCTTGGAGAGAAACTTGGATTCGTGGTCCGTCGCGTAGTGATGGTGGTCGGCGTCGCCCTCGTGACCGTGCGCGTCGGAAGCGTCGTGATTGTGGCCGTGATGTTCTGCGTGCGCCTGCACGTGGTCGTGAGCCAGGCTTGCGTCACAATGGGCGGCAGTGAGGAGGTGCACCGGCAGCCAGGCGATGTGAAACACCAAAGCTACCATCACCATCCAGCAGGCGGCGGGGCGGAGATGTTTTGCCAGCGATGTCACGGGCTGATGGTTGTGCGGCGGAAGCTGAAAGTCAAAAAGTGGTTGCGCTGTGTCGGTTGTGCCGTCAGTGCGTCACGAGGGTGCCGACCTTCTCGCCCATGACCACGCGCTTGATGTTGTGGGGCTTGAAGAGGTCGAAGACGATGATGGGCATCCCGTTGTCCATGCAGAGAGCGAAGGCGGCGGCGTCCAGCACCTTGAGCTGCTGCGAGAGCGCGTCGTGGTAGCTGATTTGCGTGTAGCGCTTGGCCTTGGGGTTCTTCTTCGGGTCGCTGTCGTAGATGCCGTCCACCTTGGTGGCCTTGAGGATGACTTCGGCGTTCATCTCGTTGGCGCGGAGGGCGGCGGCGGTGTCGGTGGAGAAGTAGGGGTTGCCGGTGCCGCCGGCGAAGATGACGACGCGGCCCTTCTCAAGGTGGCGCACGGCCCGGCGGCGGATGAAGGGCTCGGCGACTTGCGTCATGCTGATGGCGCTCTGGACGCGGGTGGGGACTTGCTGTTTTTCCAGCGCGTCTTGGAGGGCGAGGGCGTTGATGACGGTGGCGAGCATGCCCATGTAGTCGCCGGTGGCGCGCTCGATGCCGCGCTCGCTGCCGGAGAGGCCGCGGAAGATGTTGCCGCCGCCGACGACGATGACGAGCTCGACGCCGAGGGCGTGGATTTCGGCAATCTGTTGGGCCATGTCGAGGACGACTTCGGGACTGATGCCCGAGCCGGCTTCCCCGCCGAGGGCCTCGCCGCTGAGTTTGAGGAGGACGCGCTTGAACTTGGGCTGGGGGTGGGTGCGTTTGGGCATGGGATTTAGGCGAAGGAGGGAAGGGGAGCGCCCGCGCCGAGGGATGGGTGAGAGTGGGAGTGCGGCGCGAGTAACATCGTGCTTCAGTTGTAACGAGTCGCGGCCGTTGAGTCAATGCAGCGGCCGCAGCGGGAGTTGCGCACAGCCGCAGTCGTTCAGTGCAGGGCTGGCGGCGCCGGGCTCACTTTGAACTTTGAACTTTGACGTCTGAACTTTAGCTTCCGCCCACTTTACATGGCTCTTCAACTGTTCAACACGCTGACCCGCACGGTGGAAAAATTCGTGCCGCTGGACCCGCTGGGGCGGCAGGTGGGGATGTATTGCTGCGGGCCAACCGTCCACGACTACGCGCACATCGGGAACTTCCGCACGTTCGTCTTCACGGACGTGGTGCGGCGCTACCTCGAGTTTCGAGGCTTCGCCGTGAAGCACGTGATGAACATCACGGACGTGGAGGACAAGATCATCAAGCGCGTGCACCAGCGGCAGACGACGCTGCGGGAATTCACGGGCAAGTATGAGGCCGAGTTTCTCTCGGACTTCGACGCGCTTCAGTGCCAGCGCCCGCACGTCCTGCCCCGGGCCACGGAGCATCTGCCGGAGATCATTTCACTCATCGAGAAGCTCGTCGCCCGCGGCATCGCGTATCAGGCGCCGGACGGCTCGGTGTATTTCAGCATCGAGAAGTATCGCGGCTGCGGCTGCCACTACGGGCAGCTCGTGAACCTGAACTTCGATGCGATGCGCGTGGGGGAACGCGTGGCGAACGACGAATACGAGAAGGAATCTGTGGCGGACTTCGCGCTCTGGAAGAAGCGCGTGGCGGAGGACGGCGAGGTCTTCTGGCCCAGCCCCTGGGGCGAGGGCCGGCCCGGCTGGCATATCGAGTGCAGTGCGATGAGCACGAAGCATCTCGGCGAGAGCTTCGACCTGCATTTGGGCGGCGAGGATTTGATGTTCCCGCACCACGAGGACGAGATCGCACAGAGCGAGGGCGCGCTGGCGTATCCGCCGGGGCAGCGCTTCGTGAAGCACTGGATGCACGGCTCGCACCTGTTGGTCGAGGGCAAGAAGATGAGCAAGTCGCTCGGCAACTATTTTACGCTGCGCGATCTGTTAGCGAAGGGATTTACCGGACGGGAAATCCGTTACCTCCTACTCACGGCTCACTATCGCGCGCAGTTCAACTTCACAATGGACGGCCTCGCGGGCGCGCGCGCGGCGCTGGCGCGGCTGGACGAATGCGTCGGCAAGCTGCGCGAGCTGGCGGGCGGAACCACTGCGCCGCCAGATCAGGGGCTGCTGGTGCAGTTCACCAAGGCGATGGACGAGGACTTGAACGTCTCCGCCGCGTGGGGCGCGGTGTTCGAGTGGGTGACTGAGGTCAACCGAAAGCTGGCGGCGAACGAATTGGCCCAGCCGCAAGCGGCGGCGGCGCTGGCGGCATGGAACCGCGTGGACGAAACCTTTGGCCTTGGCAGCACGCAGCAGGACGCCGCCCCCGCCGAAGTGCTCGCGCTCGTCGAGGAGCGGCAGGCCGCGCGCAAGGCAAAGGATTTCAAGCGCAGCGATGTCGTCCGCGACCAGCTCAAGGCGCTGGGCTGGGCCGTGGAAGACACCGCCAAGGGACCGCGCGTGAAACGGATCTAAAATGACCAACGACCATGCCCGGACTGTTCATCACCTTTGAAGGCACGGAAGGCGGCGGCAAGAGCACGCAGGTCGCGCTGCTGGCCGAGCGGTTGCGTCAGCTTGGGCACCGCGTCCGGGTCTTGCGCGAACCGGGCGGCACGCCCATCGGCGAGGAAATTCGGCACCTGCTTAAGCATCACCCGGCGAATGTGGCGATGATGCCGGAGGCCGAACTGTTACTGATGAACGCCAGCCGCGCGCAACTCGTGCGGGAGGTGATCCGCCCCGCGCTGACTGCCGGGGACATTGTCTTGTGCGACCGGTTCTACGACTCGACGACTGCGTATCAAGGCCACGGACGGCAGCTCAACTTGGCGTTGGTGCAGTCGGTGATTCAGTTCGCCGTGGGCCACACGCACCCGCACTTGACGCTGCTGCTGCGCGTGCCGACCGAGGTGAGTGAGGCGCGAAGACTCGCCCGCCAGGTGGCAACTGCGGGGCCGCGCGACCGCTTCGAGGAGGCGGACCGGGAGTTCTTCCGGCGCGTCGAGCACGGGTTTGACTTGATCGCCGAGGCGGAACCGGAGCGGGTGAA
>SIBB01000114.1 GCA_009695395.1 Pedosphaera sp.
TGCGCGCTGGCTGTAGTCATCGGCCCATTTCTGGAAGTGCCCGGCAAACTTCGCGTTGGTCACGACATAGACGCGGTCAATCCCCCCGATGGCCGCGAGGTTGTCCATCACGTAGTCAATCATCGGCTTGCCGGCGACGGGCAGCAGCGGCTTGGGCTGGGTGAGCGTGAGGGGATACAGGCGTGTTGCGTAACCCGCGCCGAGAATGAGGACTTTCATCGCGCAGCGTTGTAGGCGGAACACCCGGCAGTGTCAAAAACAAGCCGACCGTGAGCGAGCGTTTCGCCTGCGCTCTGTGGCTGCAAAAGATCCGGCCAAGGGGTTTGTTTCTGGTTGTTTCGCTTTGCCTCGTTGTTGGTTCAGCATCAGTTCACGTCGCACTGGCCTCGAAGTTCCCCACCACCTCGCCGAGGACCACGGTGTAGGTGAGCGTGCCGGAGGCTAGGTCCACGTCGGGCAAGAAATCCTCGTCCAGCGATTGCAGCAACTGGGGGATGTCGGCTTCCTTCCAGCCGGCCTCTTTCAGCAGCACCACCGTGCCGCTGACGGTGCCGTTGGCGAGGTAGTGGAGGTCCACCGCCGCCACATCCTTGCCGTCGCGGGTGGCCAAGAATCGTTCGGAGGAACTAGTTCGCAGGGTTCGTTTCCAGATCATCATCGTAGGCCTTTCAACAACAGCATCGTCACCGCCAGCAACCCGATCGCGACCAGCAGGCAGCCCCTGCCCTGATGAGCGGTGCGATAGCCCAACCCGGTGCCCGGCAGGCTGAAGGCGCTGTAGCGCTTGCCCCGGCTGCTCACTCCGGTCCGAAAGCCCTTGCCGCCGACCGAGTAGCCCACGCCAGAGTTGCTCACGTTGACCCGGAACGGTCCGAGGCTGACGGATTTGCGATAATAGAACCCCATGGCGGAACTTGTTTGATTGTGTGGCTGATCCTCGCGGCTGCGAGAATGGAATGCAACGATTCGCCGCCGACTACGCTCGGGCCATATAAACCGCGTGCGCCGCTCGGAATGTGTTCAGGTGCAGCGGCAGTAGTTCGGTCTCGATCGGTTCCTGATAGCCGCCCGCCAGCACGAACAGCACCGGCAACTTCCGTTCCCGACAACCCTCGAACACGATCCGGTCCCGCTCGATCATCTGCTCCGTGGTCATGCCCAATGTGCCGAGCGGGTCATGGATGTGCGGGTCCGCGCCAGCTTGGTAGAGGAGCAGGTCAGGCTTCCAGCGATCCGCCCGCTCAAACGCGTTGCGCAAGGCCTTCCGGTAGGGCGCAAAATCACCGGTGACGGGCGGGAGCGTGCAGCGGATGCTGCGCTTGCAGCCACGCATCCCAAAGGACGTGCCGTGGATGGAGTAGTTGAAGAGGTTGGGCAACCGGTGCGTGAACTCCTCGGTGCCATTGCCCCCGTGCTCATCGCAGTCCAGCACCATCACCTTGTGGTCCGGGAACTCCTGCGCAACGAGCGCCAGACCGTTGAAGGTGCAGTAGCCGCCCCCCGCTTCCGGGCGGGCGTGATGAAATCCCTGCGCGATGTTGGCCGCGATGCCGTGCTCCAGCGCCAGCATGGCCCCGAGCAACTGGCCGCCGTTGATGGCTAGGACGCCGTCGCGGATCTGCGGCGTCCATGACCAGCCTTGCGAGGATGCCAGAGGTTCTTTCCCTGCCATGAACGCGTCCACGTATTCCGGCGCGTGCAACCAGCGCAGCCTGATCGGGTCAACTGGTTCGGGCAGGTGGATCTCCGCCAACCCCTCGGCGACGGCGTGCCACGCCACGGGACCGAGCTTGCGCATGGAGGCGGTCGGCGTGGCGGCGGAGTAGCGGGGCGAGAAACAGGCGGGGATCAACCGCCGCGGCGCGGTGATCTTGCCCGCCGGCTGCGCAGTGCCGGCAGTGAACGTATCCTCCGGCAGCAGGTCGAGCAATTCCTGCGGCGTGGGCACATTGAGGTCGATGTAGGTGGAGAGGAGGACACACAGCGCGTCCACGGCCGCGGGGCTGGGGGATGGTTTGCGCACTGGAGAAAGGGCTGGAAGGGGGATGAAAATCTTGGCCATGAATTCATCCTAGCACAGACCGTTTGACAACCTCTGTCTTCGGGAAGCGGATTCCTCCCGCTACGCATGCCCAGCAACGGGCAAGTGCTCCATCGTTTGCCGCAAAGCCGCAATTGCGCTGCGGCTTGTCCAAGGCTGCAAGAATCCCCTGCCCGCCAACCGCTTCGAGAAGCAACTACCCCTACTGCTTTCTCCGGTTTATACTCGCTAAGTTCCCCGAATGCCCGAGTGTTGTATTGGATCCTGAAACCAGTGCCACTCCGTTGCCGTCCTAAGTGGCAACAAACGCTCACGCTATGAACCCGCTCGAACATCAGGCCCAGCTTCCGGACCTCTTCCTCACGCGCCGCGAATGGCTCGCCCGCTTCGGCATGGGCATGGGCGCGGTGGGCCTTGGTGCGATGTTCGGCGACGAGGCGTGTGCCGCAGCAGCGGCGAACGACCTCAATCCGCTCGCGCCCAAGAACCCGCACTTCCCCGCCAAAGCCAAGCGCGTCATCCACATTTTCGCGCAGGGCGCGCCCTCGCACGTGGACACTTGGGACCCGAAGCCCGCGCTTACCAAGAACGACGGCAAGTCCATCTCCGGTGGCAACGGCGTCGCGTTTGGCTCGCCGTTCAAGTTCACCCCGCAAGGCCGCTCGGGCATTGAGTTCAGCGAGGTTTTTCCGAACTTGGCGAAGCACGCGGACAGCATGGCCGTGGTGCGCTCGCTGCACACCGATATCCCGGCGCACGACGTGGCGACAGTGTTCATGAACACCGGTTCGCTCCGGCTCGCCAAGCCCTCGCTCGGCGCATGGACGCTCTACGGTCTCGGCACGGAGAATCAGAACATGCCCGGTTTCATCTCCCTGCGGCCCGGTGGCGGTGCGCCTGGCGGCGCGCAGAATTACCAGTCCGCCTTCCTGCCGGGCATCTTCCAAGGCTCCAGCATCAACACGCAGGCGCAGTCGGTGGACCAGATGATTGAGAACATCCGCAACAATTACCTCGCCCCGAAGGAGCAGCGCCGCCAACTCGACCTCGTCCACCAGCTCAATGCGATTCACAGCCAGAATTTGCAGAAGGACGCGCAACTCGAGGCGCGCATCGAGAGCTTCGAGATGGCTTACAAGATGCAGACGGCGGCGACGGACGCTTTCGACATCAGCAAGGAGCCGGAGAATATCCGCTCGATCTACGGCAGCTCGGCGCAGGGCAAGCAGCTCCTCATCGCGCGGCGACTCGTCGAGCGCGGCGTGCGTTTCGTGCAAGTCTGGGCCAGCGGCTGGGACCACCACAACGACCTCGCGGACCGGTTGCGCCAGAAGGCCGGCGAGATTGACGGCCCAGCGGCCGCGCTGCTCACGGACTTGAAGCAGCGAGGGATGCTGGACAACACGCTGGTCATCTGGGGCGGCGAGTTCGGCCGCAAGCCCACGCGCGACAAGAACGGCAACGACGACCCCGGTCGCGACCACAACAACCGTGCCTTCTCCCACTGGCTCGCGGGCGGCGGCGTTAAGGGCGGCACCGTCTGGGGCGCGACGGATGAGTTCGGCGCGATGGCGGTGAAGGACAAGGTTCACGTCCACGACTACCACGCGACGCTGCTCGCGCTGATGGGCTTCGACCACGAGAAGCTGACGTATCGCTACAACGGCCGGGACTTCCGCCTGACGGACAACTTCGGGAAGGTCGTGAAGGGGATCATTGCTTAAAGAGACAACATGAAAACCGCAATACTCCTGTTGGCCTACCTCGCACTCGTCGTCAGCGTGGCACCCGCTGCGGACGCGAAGAAAAAAAAGCAGCCATTGCCCCCCGCAAAACCAGCACCGGCTTCCGCTGCGAAGCCAGCGTCGCCTGCGGCACCGATTGGAAAGGCCCCCGCCGCGCCAGCCACACTCACGGCCAACCAGTCCGCGTTCTTCGAAAACAAAATCCGCCCCATCCTCGCCGGCCAGTGCCTCAAGTGCCACAGCACTGCCGAGGGTAAGACCAAGGGCGGCCTCGCGCTCGACACCCGCGATAGCGTGCTCAAGGGCGGCGATTCCGGCCCCGCAGTCGTCCCCGGCAACCCTGACAAGTCCCCGCTCATCCGCGCCGTCCGCTACGCCGATCCAAATCTCCAGATGCCGCCCAAAGGCGAGAAGCTTTCCGACGCGCAAATCGCCGACCTCGTCGCGTGGGTGAAGATGGGCGCGCCTGACCCGCGGTCCGGCGCGGCGAAGGGCAAATACGCGAACGCCGCCGAGCGCAAGGTTTGGTGGGCCTTCCAGCCGGTCAAGAAGCAGGAGCCCCCCGCTGTGCAGAACAAGTCATGGCCCTCGAACCCACTGGACAACTTCATCCTTGCGAAGCTGGAGGAAAAGAACCTCAAGCCCAGCGCGCCCGCCGACAAACGCGTGGTGATTCGCCGCCTTTACTTCGACATCATCGGCCTGCCGCCGTCCCCGGAAGAAGTCGAGTCGTTCGTGAACGACAAATCTTCCACTTCCTACGAGAAGCTCGTCGACAAGCTGCTGGCCTCGCCGCACTACGGCGAGCGCTGGGGTCGCCACTGGCTCGACGTAGCGCGCTATTCGGACACCATCGGCGACCCCGCCAAGCGCCGTGAGTCGCCCGCGTATCCGTTCGCGTGGACGTATCGCGACTACGTCGTCAAGGCGTTCAACAGCGACAAGCCTTACGACCAGTTCATCCGCGAGCAGATTGCCGCCGACAAGTTGCCCAACAACAAGGATCGCACCTCGCTCGCCGCGCTGGGCTTCATCACCGTGGGCGACCACTTCGATGGCAACCGCGACGACATCATCAACGACCGCATCGACGTGGTGACGAAGGCTTTTAGCGGCCTGACCGTCGCCTGCGCGCGGTGCCACGACCACATGTTTGACCCGATTCCGACGAAGGATTACTACGCGCTGCACGGCATCTTCGCGAGCACCGAGGAGCCGAAGGAGTTGCCCATCATCGGCGCGACGGATCGGCTGAAGTATGCGGAATACCTCAAGGAGAAAGCCGCGCTGGACAAGGCCGAGGCCGACCTCGTGGCGCAGGCGAAGGCGGCAAAGGCGAAAGGCGGGAAGCCAGCCAACAAGAAGGAACTCCAGAAGCAGGCGCAGCAACTCACCGTTCAGGGCGACCGGCTCGACATGACACATCCCGGTGCGCCCGCCCGCGCGATGGCCGTGCAGGATTCGGACAGGCCGAAGGATTCGCCGGTCTACATCCGCGGCGAGAAGGACAACAAGGGCGACCTCGTCCCGCGGCGTTACTTGGAAATTTTCCGCGCGCCGAATGCCAAGCCCTTCACCTACGGCAGCGGGCGTCTGGAACTTTCCTACGCCATCGCGAACAAGAGCAACCCGCTCACCGCGCGCGTGCTGGTGAACCGCGTCTGGCAGCACCACTTCGGCGAGGGCTTCGTGCTGACGCCGGACGACTTTGGCACCATGAGCACGCCGCCCAGCCACCCGGAGTTGCTCGATTACCTCAGCACCTATTTCATGGACAGCGGCTGGTCAGTGAAGAAACTCCACAAGCTCATCGTGATGTCTGCGACTTACCAGCAGGCGAGCACGGACAACCCGCGTTACGCGCAGCTCGACCCGTTCAACCGCCTGCTCTGGCGGCAGAACGTGCGCCGGCTGGAGTTCGAGCCGCTGCGTGATTCCATCCTCGCGATGGCCGGCTCGCTCGACCGCACGATGGGCGGCCAGCCTGTGAACCTCGGCGGCGGCAGTGCCAACAACCCCGGCAACGAAAAGGCCAAGGGCGGCGCGCTGCGTCCGCAAGGCAGCTACTCCACGCGCCGCACGATGTATGGCTATATTGACCGCGCGAACGTGGCCGAGGTCCTGAACCACTTCGATTTCGCCCAGCCCGAGATGCCCAGCGGCAAGCGCTACCAGACCACCGTCCCGCAGCAGGCGCTCTTCCTGATGAACAACCCGCTGGTCATCGAGCAGGCGAGGAAGATTGTCGAACGCACCGACTTTAAGAGCGTCGAGGACGACGCGAGGCGCATCGTGTTCCTCTACCAGCTCATTTTCCAACGCCCGCCGACCGCACAGGAAATCCAGCTCGGCCTCGCGTTCTTTGAGGAAGCGCCCGCGCCAGGTAGCAAGTCTACGGCAGCCCCGCCGACCTTTCAGGCCGCACCGGTGCGCGTCGCCGCAGCAAAAGGCAAACTGCCCATTTCCGTGCCACGCATCACACCTCGCCCGCTGAGTGCTTGGGCCGAATACGCCCATGCCCTCATCCTCGCCAACGAGTTCACCTTCGTGAACTGAGCGTGCGTCCGGTGGCTTCCATCCCCGTTGCCCGGTGCAGCGCGAAACTCGGTGCTCCAACGAACAGGTCTCGGGCGAGTTGATCGCGTGCCGGGACGGAGACTGCTGCTCCACTCCATGTTCACTTTCCGCTCGCCTCGCGCCTCTGTTCGGCAAACCCTTTGATGTCCCAGATGCTATGAGCGACACCGACTACCTCAAATGCGCCTGCGCCAGTTGCCAGGGTCATCTGGAGTTCCCCGCCCACGCGCTCGGCATCACCACCACCTGCCCACACTGCGGCATCGAGACCAAGCTGGTTGCCGTTGCGGACACCGCGCCGCTCCCGACGCACCCGCCAGCGGCCGTCGTCGAACCGCCCACCCCGGCTGCGACCGTGCTCTCGCCTGTGGACTCCGCCCCCGCCGGCGCGAGGCCGAAGAAGGTTCTCAAAGTGGTTTTGAGCGTGCTCGTCGCCCTCGCCGTGGTTGGCTTCATCAGCTTCAAGCTCTGGAGCCAGTTCCGGCGGGCCGCGAAGACGGTTGAAGTCGTGAAGGGTGAGCCGAAGCCGCCGCCATCCAAGCCCACCGCCAGTTCTTCCGGCAAAGCTCCGCCGCCAGCGCCATCCGCCACAGCCACGGCAGAACTTCTCGCGAAGGGGACGCCTCCCGCGCGCAAGCCGGGCGAGGATTTGCAAATCCTGAACTTCGAGGTGCAGAAGGCCAAGGACGGCAATCTGCAATACATCGTCGGCGTCGTGACGAATCACGCGGCGAAGCAATACTTCAACGTGAAGCTGGAGTTCGACCTCACGCGCAAGGATGGCAAGTCCGGAGACCTCGCCACCGACACCATCCGCAACCTCGCCCCAAACGCCGGCGTGACTTTCAAAGCCAGCGTCATCGGCAACACCGCCGTCGCGTCCGCGAAGCTCGCGAAACTCGAAGGAGAAAAGGAATGAAGCTGAACACCAACAACGGCCTTGGCCGTGCGGCACTGCGGCTTGTCGTCGCGCTCGTCCTGACTTTTACTTGGATTACTCGCGCCTATGGAGCCGACACGGAATACAAGCTTGTCCGCCTTGAGACTGCCGGGCAGGCCGTCCGCGTCCGTCTCCCGCTCACCGATGTGTCGGGCAAGGTCCGTCCGAAAGAGCGAACGCCGGACGGCTACGGCGAGCCGCTCGCGCCCACCAAGACTGTGCTCGGCGAAAAGCATTTTCTCGAATGGCAAATCGGCTACGACACCCGCGAGGCCGACGCGCCGAATGTCGTGAAGGAGATTCAGTTCGTCCGCAAGGGCGAGACGAAGTTCGGCGCGGAGTTAAGCAAGATGCTCGTGGACGCGCTGCGACTCGGTGTCATCTCCACAAACGACATCCTCCGCGAGCGCGACCGCCTTGCCAAACTCTCCGAGGCCACGCTGGAGGAACGCGAAGGCATCACCACGGAGAAAACACCGTTGGAAAACAAAGGCGGCGCGCTGCCTGACGGCTTCACCCGCTGGACGCAAAAGGTCCCGCAGTTTCTGCGCGAGACCGAGCACGGCTGGATTCAAATCCAACTAAAGCCCCGGCAGCGCGCCGTCGGCAATCAGGCAATGGTCTATGTCTGCATCCCAATGAAGCGCGTCCTCACCGCCGATGGAAAACCGCGCGCGCCCGGTCCCGCGAAAACGAAGGAAACCGTCTTCTACGAATTCAGCCGCGCCAACGCAGGCTTCCTCCTCGACATCGTCCGCGCCTTCGCCATCGCCTCCAAGCAGCACAACGAGGACATGGGACAGATTCTTGGCAAGATTCTCGAAATGAAAACGTCGAGTCCCTGACGAGACTCGGCGTTGAATCCGATTCCCAGAATCAGGCTTTGGCGACCAACTGCCGCAGCACATACGGCAGGATGCCGCCGTGCTGGTCGTAGTCGATCTCGATGGGGGTATCGATGCGGCAGGCGACGGCGATGTTCTCCACTGTGCCGTCTTTGCGCGTGATCTTGAGCATGAGGTCTTGCTGGGGCTTGAGGTTCGCGTCGAGACCGACGACGTCGTAAGTCTCGGTGCCCTCGAGCTTCAGGGTCTGCGCGGTGGTGCCTTCCTTGAATTGCAGCGGCAGCACGCCCATGCCGACGAGGTTTGAGCGGTGGATGCGCTCGAAGCTCTGCGCGACGACGACTTTCACGCCGAGCAGGTTCGTGCCTTTCGCGGCCCAGTCGCGGCTGGAGCCGGTGCCGTATTCCTGTCCGGCCAGGATGATGAGCGGCGTGCCGCTGGCGATATGCTTCACCGCCGCGTCGTAGATGGCCATCTTCTCGCCCGTCGGCTGATAAATGGTGTTCCCGCCTTCCTCGCCGCCGAGCATCAGGTTCTTGATGCGGACGTTGGCGAAGGTGCCGCGCGTCATGATGCGGTCGTTGCCCCGACGTGAGCCGTAGCTGTTGAAGTCCACGAACTCGACGCCGTTCTCGCCGAGAAATTTTCCGGCGGGCGAACTCTTCTTGATCGCGCCGGCCGGCGAGATGTGGTCGGTGGTGACGCTGTCGCCGAAGATGCCGAGGGCGCGCGCGCCTTTGATTTCGGCGATGCTGCCGGGCTGCATCTCGAAGTTCGTGAAGAACGGCGGCTCCTGGATGTAGGTGCTCTGGCGGTCCCACTCATACACGTTGCCGACGGTGGACGGGATCTCGTTCCACTTCGGATTCTGCGACGCGAAGTTCTTGTAGAGCTTCTGGAAAATCTCCGGCTTGAGCGACGACTGCATGGCATCGCGCACTTCCTGAAGCGTGGGCCAGAGGTCGGCGAGATAGACGGGTTCGCCGTCCTTGTCCTTGCCGAGCGGCTCGCAGCTCAGGTCGATGTCCA
>SIBB01000115.1 GCA_009695395.1 Pedosphaera sp.
AAAGTGGTCGCGGCCTTTCGGATTCGCCGGGTCGCCTTGGCCGAAGGGCGTGCGCCCGAACTCGCTGCCCCAGAAGACCAGCGTATCGTCCAGCAGGCCGCGCTCCTTAAGGTCGCTCACCAGCGCGGCGGCGGGCGCGTCCGTATCGCGGCACTGAGCTTCGAGCTGCGTGAAGAGGTTGCCGTGCTGGTCCCAGCCGCTGTGCATGAGCTGCACGAAGCGCACGCCCCGCTCCAGCAGCCGCCGCGCGATGAGGCAGTTGTTGGCGAAGGTGCCCTTGGTCAACACATCCGGCCCGTAGCGTTCGAGGACGGACTTCGGCTCCTTCGAGAAGTCCAGGAGGTCAGGGACGCTCGCCTGCATCTTGAAGGCCATCTCGTATTGCGCGATGCGCGTGTCGATTTCCGGGTCGCCGTAGTCCGTCAGGTGCGCGGCGTTCATCGCCTGGATGTCATCGAGCAACACCCGCCGTTGCTCGCGGCTCATGCCGGGCGGGTTGTGCAAGTAAGGCACGGGGTCGCCGGTGTTGCGGAAGCGCACGCCTTGGTAGCGACTGGGGAGGAAGCCGCTACCCCAGTAGTAGTCGTAGAAGAGCTGGCCGCAGGTCTTGCCCTTGTCCGAGGAAGTCATCGCCACGAACGCCGGCAGGTCATTCGCCTCGCAGCCCAGGCCATACGCCAGCCACGCGCCGAGGCTCGGGCGTCCGGGCACTTGCGCACCGGTCATGAAGAACGTGACGCCGGGCGCGTGGTTCACCGCCTCGGTGGTCATCGAGCGCACGACGCAAATGTCATCCGCCAACGCGCCGATGTTGGGCAGCATCTCGCTGAACTCGGTCCCGCACTTGCCGTAGCGCTTGAAGGGTTTGATGGCCGGCTGGATGGGCCACTTCTTGTAGCTCGCGGACATCGTCGAGAGCCGCGTGGTGCCGCGCACGCTCTCGGGGATATCCTGCCCCTTCATCTTTTCCAGCATCGGTTTGGGGTCGAAGAGGTCGAGGTGCGACGGCCCGCCGCCCTGCCACAGGCACACGACGCGTTTCGCCTTCGGCGCAAAGTGTGGCAGGTTCGGCAACCCCGGCTGGCCCGACGGCGCGGCGCTGGCAAACCGCGAGCCGAGCAACGACGCCAGCGCAATGCCGCCAATGCCCTGCGCCGCGGAACCGAAGAGCTGGCGACGGGTGACGCGTTGGTGGTTGGTGAGAAGTTCGGGGAGCATTGTTTGAAGGGGTTATTCGCGCGTGAGCGCTTCGTCGAGATTGAAGAGGGCAAGGCACACCGCCGTGAGCGCCGCGTGTTCCCTCACCGCGAGCTGCGGTTGCTTCGGCGCGGCCCCGACCGCGACCACTTGCGCGGCAGCCTTGCCGTCGGCTTCGTAGAACTTGAGTTGCTTCTCCAACATCCGGCGCAGGACGGGGACTTCATTCGCCGTCGGCTTGCGTCCGAGCACACGGCGGAAGGCGAAGTTCAGCCGCGCGTCGGCTTCCGCACTCGCCTCCAAGCTCCGCGCCGCCAGCACCCGCGCGGCCTCGGCCCACGTCGGGTCGTTCAGCGTCGTCAGCGCATGCAACGGCGTGCTGGTCGTGGAGGCGCGCACCTTGCAGGTCTGTCGGTTGGAGGCATCGAACATATTCGCCGGGCCGATGGTGCGTCGCCAGAAAGTGTAGAGGCTGCGCCGGTAGAGGTCCGGGCCGCTGGACGCCGGATAGGTGAAGTCGCGCTCCTTCGTGATGGCCAGCGTCTCCCACACATCGTCGGGCTGGTAGGGATAAACCGGCTTGCCACCCACGCGCGCGTCGAGCAGCCCGCTGGCCGCCAGCGCCACATCGCGCAACACCATGGCCGGTGCCCGGAAGCGCGCGCCCCGCGCCAGCAAGGTGTTCTCCGGGTCGCGCTGCAACAGGTCGCGACTCACGCGGCTGCTCTGGCGATACGTCGCGCTCGTCACGATGAGCCGGTGCATCTGCTTCATGCTCCAGCCGCGCGCGCGGAACTCGACCGCCATCCAATCCAGCAGTTCGCGATGCAACGGCACCTCGCTCTGCACGCCGAAGTCCTCCGCCGTCTTCACGAGCCCCGCGCCGAAGAACGTCTGCCACATCCGGTTCACCTGCACGCGCGCGGTGAGCGGATGCTCCGGCACGAACAGCGATTGCGCGAAGCCCAGCCGGTTCGGCGGCGCGTCCTTCGGCGGCGCGGGCAGGAAGGCCGGCGTGGCGAAAGAAACCTTGTCCTTGGGCTTCAAGTATTCGCCGCGCTCCAGCATGAAGGTCTCGCGCGGCTTGTCATCGCGCATGACCATCACGCGCGGCACCTCTTCCTTCCGATACTTCTCCGCCTGCTTCTTTAAGTCCTCCACCACCTTCGCCGCCGCATCCTTCGCCGCGATGCCCGGCCAGACCTTCGTTTCAAACTGCGTGCGGAGTCCGCCTGCCAGCTCCTTGCTCTGAGCGGCGCTGCGCTTGTCACTCGCGACGCGGAGAACCGCCGTGAGGTTGGCCGGCAGCGGCTTGCCATCGGGCGTGTTGGAATCCGCCGTCAAGCCCGTCGTCCACGCGGCGAGCGCGAGTTCCAGCTTCTCCTTCACCTGCCCGTTCGTCTCGGCGGCCTTCACTTTCGCCTCGTGCGCCGCGAGCCACGCCTTGTTCTCGTCCGTGGGCAGCTCGGCGAACGGTGCCGCGATGCGCTTGGGGCCGGGGCCGCCGCCCGCGAGACCGTTCTCCGAGACCTGATTGAACGCCGACATCAGCCCGTAGTAATCGCGCTGCGTGAGCGGGTCGTATTTGTGATCGTGGCACTGCGCGCACGCCAGCGTCAGCCCGAGCCAGGTCGTCGCTGTCGTGTCCACGCGGTCGAAGAGGATGTTGAAACGCTGTTCCTCTGCGATGGCCCCGCCCTCGCCGTTGAGCAGGTGATTGCGATTAAAGCCCGTGGCAATGAGCTGGTCATCCGTCGGCTTGGGCAAGAGGTCGCCCGCCAGTTGCTCGATGGAGAAGCGGTCGAACGGCAGGTCCGCATTAAGTGAGCGCACCACCCAATCGCGCCACACCCACTGGAACGTGTCGCCGTCCTGCTGGAAGCCGTTGCTGTCCGCGTAACGCGCGGCATCGAGCCACGGCAAGGCCATGCGCTCGCCGTAGTGCGGCGACTTCAACAGCCGCTCCACGAGCCGCTCGTAGGCATCGGGCGTGGTGTCGGCGACGAAGGCATCCACTTCCTCCGGCTTCGGCGGCAGTCCGAGTAAGTCCAGCGACAGCCGGCGCACCAACGTCGCGCGGTCCGCCTCGGGCGATGGCGACAAACCGGCCGCCTCCAGCTTCGCGAGCACGAAGCGGTCAAGGTCCGTGCGCGGCCAGTCGGCGCGCTTGACCGGCGGCAACGCCGGCCGCTGCGGCGCGGTGAACGCCCAGTGCGCCTCATACTCCCCGCCCTCCGCCACCCAGCGCTTCAGCAACTCCTTCTGCGCCGTCGTGAGCGTGCGATTCGCCTTGGGCGGCGGCATCTGCTCAGTGCGGTCAGTGGTGAAAACACGTTTCACCAACTCGCTCTCCAGCGGCTTGCCCGGCACGAAGGCCTTCCCCTTCAACGCATCCGCGCGTCCGTCCAGCCGCAAGTCACCCTTGCGATGGTTAGGGTCCTGCCCGTGGCAGTAAAAGCAGTTCTCGGAAAGGATGGGCCGGATGTCGCGGTTGAACTCGATTTTGGCGGGCGCAGTCGCAGTGGCCTTGGGACTTTGCGCGAAGCCCCAACTCGCCGTGGTCGCGGCAACCAGAAACAGAACCATGCGTTCCATCGGAAACAACATCACCGCAGGTCGCGGCTGAAGCCATGCGGTCACACATCCGAGTTGGCGAACGGTCGCGAAAGATTTTAGCATTCGGGTTTCAGACTATGTCTGCCATGACAGATTCAGGTCACTTGCAAGGGTCACGGCAATTCCAGCGGCGAACTGCCGACACCGTTCCGAAGCGCGCACGCCCACGTCCGCAACAACCTCTGCGCGCTGAGGTGGTCTTGTAGTGAAGACCTCCAGCGCCTTGCGCCGTCTGACACGGGACGAAATAAGCCCCACCTTGGCTGTCTGGCCGGCCATTGAATCACACGTCTCGGCCCGCCTGCATCGCCGAAGTTCCGAGCTAAATCTTCACGCATGACGTTTCCACCGTTCCGCTTCGCTGTTACCTGCCTCGCCCTCGCTGGGTCAGCCTTCTCCGCCGCCGCTGCGGAAGACCCGGCGCGCGCGGGTGTGGACTTCCTCGAGAACAAGATTCGGCCTGTCCTCGTCGAGCGCTGCTTCAAATGCCACGGCGGGGAGAAACCGCAGGGCAAGCTGCGGCTCGACCAGCGCCATTTCGTGCTGCAAGGCGGCAAGTCCGGCCGCGTGGTGTTGCCCGGCGATCCCAGCGGGAGCTTGCTGATCTGGGCCATTCGTGGGGTGGACCAGGAACTCTCGATGCCGCCGGACGAGAAGGATCAACTCACGTCCGAGGAGGTTCAGAACTTCGTGATGTGGATCCAACTTGGCGCGCCGTTTCCGGGTGCGGGCTGGGGCTCTGTGCTCACGAGCGCCACGCCGCAGCCGTTCACGCCGGGGCGCGACGGATGACGCGGGCTTCGCCGCCGTGCAGGACAATGTCCACGTTCACGACCTGCACGCCACGATTCTCCACCGGCTGGGCCTCGACCACGAGCGCCGGACCTACCGCTGCGCGGGGCGCGACTGGATGGGCATGGGCGGGTTGTCCGCGAGATAATGGCGTGAGGCGTTTTGGAGTGCGGTGGTAGAGCACAGCGCCACCGCTCCTTTCTGAGGAAGGAGATGCCGTAGTAAGGGGCAATCTCAAGTGGGACGATTTTTTCGGGGGTTGCCGCTGGTGTCTTCGCTGCGTAGGTTTTCACTGCTTCCGATTCAAGCCGGTGGGTTCAAGTCCCGGCCAGCCCACTACCGGATTTCTTGTCCGCAATGAAAGCTATCATCCTCGCCGCCGGAAAAGGCACGCGCATGCGTGACCTCACCAACGAAATCCCCAAGCCCATGCTCAAAGTGCAGGGCAAGCCCATCCTCCAGCACATCATCGAGGGGCTGTTGAGCGTGGGCATCCACGAGTTTTGCATCGTGACGGGCTGGCACGCGGAGGCGGTGGAGAGATTCTTCGGAGATGGCTCGCAGTTTGGCGCGCGCATCCGCTACGTGCGGCAGGTGGTGCAGGACGGCACGGGCAAGGCGCCGGAGCTGGCGAAGGAGTTCGCGGGCAGCGAGCCGTTCCTCCTGACTTACGGCGACATCTTGGTGAAGCCGGAGACTTACGCGGACATGCTCAAGCGCTGGGGCGAAGGGAAGTTCGCCGGCCTCGTGACGGTGACGGGGAGCGAGGATGTGACCAAGGGCGGGCTGTTCTTCTTTGAAACGGACTTTTGTCTGAAGCATCTCGTGGAGAAGCCCAGTGTGGCGCAGCTCGGTGAACTTCTGGCGCAAGGCTGGCTGAAGCAGGGGGAGACGGCTTGGTATAACGCGGGCATCTACCTGTTCGAGCCGGTGATATTCGAGTTCACCGCGCGGCTGGAGAAGTCCCCGCGCGGCGAATACGAACTGACCGACGCGCTGGCGGCGATGCTCGCGGCCGGGCACCAGATAGCGGGGCAGCAAATCGCCGGTCGCTGGGTGGATGTGCGCGACCCAGAGGTCCTGGCGGCCTTGCAGGAGTAATCATTTCCGAGAGACTTCCCCACGTCGTCTGCTACGAAAGCAAAAGCGGCGGTCAGATGACCGCCGCTTTGCGTTTCAAACTTGGGTTTTCGGAGGGCTTTCAGGCCACCGGGGCACTGGCCGGGACGTCTTCGACCTGGGCCTGGAGTTGGAGGAAGTCCAGCACCTTGCCGACGAGGATTTGCTCGTGGATTTCGCCGAAGCCGTTGCGCTCTTCGAGCTGCTTGATGAGCTTCTGGATGGGCATCTGGTATTGCTGCGCCATCGCCTGCACGCGCTCGAGGATTTCCTGCTGCTCGACTTTCACGCCCTCCTTCTCGGCGATGCGGTTGAGGAGGAACATGGCCTTCACGCGGTCCTTCGCGCTGGCGTTGGCGTTGGCGAAGATGACGTCCTTCTGCTGTTCGATGGCTTCCTTTGGGATGCCCCGCTGCTGATTTTCCTGCACGACGTTATAGACCACGCTGCGGGTCTCCTGGAGGACGATGGACTCGGGGAGATCGAAGCTGACCTTGCTCAGGAGGGACTGGATGATTTGGTCGCGGACGGTGCGGGAGGCCTTGCCATTGCGGTCAGCGGTGAGGTCGGCGTGGATGCCGGCGCGGAGCTTCTCAAGGCTCTCGGCCCCGAAGCCCTTGGCGAACTCGTCGTTCACTTCGGGGAGGAGACGCTCCTTCACTTGCGCCACTTCGACTTCATAGACGCCGTGCTTGCCCACGAGTTCGGCGGAGACGAAGTCGGGGGGGAAGTCCACGTTCACGGTGCGCTTCTCGCCGGCGTTCATGCCGTGGAGCTGCTCGGTGAAGCCGGGGATGAACTGGCCCGCCTCGCAGCGAATCCAGAAGGCCTTCTGCTCGGTGAGTCCGCGCGCCGTCGGCGCGGTGTCGGTGATGGGCTTGCCGTCGCAGGTGCCGGTGTAGTTCACCACGGCGATGTCGCCAGCGGCGACGGGACGGGCGACGTCCTTGTAATCGGTGCGCTGCTCACGCAGGACGTTGAGGGCCTTGTCCACGTCGGCATCGGTGATGACGACGGTCTCGCGCTTCACGGGGAGGCCCTTGTATTCGGGCAGCTCGAACTCCGGCTGGGTCTCGACAGTGGCGGCGAACTGAAGTGTTTGGCCGCGGCCGAACTGGATTTCCTCGATGTCAGGCTGGGCGGCGGCGCGAATCTTCTCCTGTTCGAGCGCCTTCGGGTAGGCCTCGGAGATGAGCTTGCGCTTGACCTCTTCGTCAATGCGCGCGCCGAAGCTCTTGATGACCATGTCCCGCGGGGCCTTACCAGGGCGGAAACCCGGGAGCTGGGCGTGGCGCTGGTATTCCTTGGTGACGGAGGCAAAAGCGGCGTCCACGGCGGCGAGGTCCAACTCAACGCGGAGGAGCTTCTTGCAGGGACCGAGAGTTTCAACGGTTACGTTCACGACAATTATTCTGGGTTTAAACTTTGCCTGACAGCGGACACAAGCGCCCGCTGGCGGGACAAAGAGCGTGGCAGACTATGGAGGCGAGATTCACCCGTCAAGCACCGGCAAGGCGCTACAGCTTGTCGAGTGAAGCGGAGGTTTCCGGTGGGGCGTTTGTGGCGGAGGGAGCGGACGAAAGTTTCTGCTTGGTCTTTGCGGGAGGGGCGTTCGTGGAGGAGGATTTCTTCTCCTTGCGGTCGGGGTCCAGCTTCTTGGGCACGCGGGACGCCTTGATTTCGGCATCGAACTTGGCGCTCTGCTCGGGGGTCAGTTCGGCGTGGATTTTCTCGGTCACGGTGCGGACCTCTTCCTTCATCTTCGCGGCGACGGGATCCCAGTAGGGCTTCGTGCGCTGGTTGCTGTCGCGGATGAGGTGGCCGATGCGGTCGTGCTGTTCTGGCGTGAGGTCGAGCTGCTTCTGGAGACGCCCAAGAAACTCGGCGCGCTGAATCTGGTTGTAGGTGAGCTGCTGGGCGGGCTTGGCCGCTGCCCGGTGCGGGCGCTCAACGAGGGTGGTGACGAGCGCTCCGGTCACGACGCCAGTGCCGTAAATCAGCACCGTGGCGAGGATGAACTTCCAGGGGTTCACCGGCTATTCGCCCGCGACGTCATCGCCGGATAGGAGGGTGTTTTCGATAGCCTGCTCGAGGTTTTGGCTCTCAGGCTCGGGATGCATCGTGGCGAGCACCCAGACCCCGAGCGCGGCCATGACCGACATGCAGGGCGCGACGGCGCGCCAGAGCCAGCGGCCCCAAACGGCCCACACATCCACAGCCAGCGGAGCGGTGAGGCGCGCCATGATCCGCTTTTCGAACGCATACGGCACTTGCTCGCTCGGCGGGGACGCCTTCGCGATGGCCATTAATTTCTGTTGGAGTTTTTCCAAGTCCATAACTGGTGGAGCAGACGAGACCCTCTTTCGCATGGTTACAAATACTTCTCTCGCGTGAGCGTTTCCAAAATCTTTTTCATCTGCGCGCGGGCACGGAAGGCGCGGATTTTCACCAGCGAGACCGACCAGCCGGTGAGTTGAGAGATCTCCTTTACGGAGCGGTCTTCTATTTCCAGCAGGGTGATCACCAGACGCGCCTCGGGGGAAAGCTGCGCAAGGATGCGCTCGACCAGTGCGCGCGCGGCGTCGGTGTTCTTGCTGTTGTCCGCCGGGCTGGCGGCGAAGCGCTCCAGCCAGTCCACCTCAGGGTCGGAGAGGTCGGTGAGGGTCGTCTCGCGGTTGCGCTGGTGGGCGCGGAGGAAGTCGTAGCAGGTGCGCACCGCCAGCCGCATGAGCCAGTGCTCGAAGGGAGCTTCGGCCCGGAAGCTGTCGAGCTTCTGGAATGCCTTGATGAAGACTTCCTGCACGATGTCCTGAATCTCGTCCTCGCGCCGCGCGTAGCGGCGGGCCGTGGCGAAGACGCGCGGCTGGTAGCGAGCGATGAGCGGCTCGAACTGGGCCACGTCGCCCTTGCGCACGGCGGCGATCAGCTCGGTATCGGTCGGTTCCATGGGGGCGGACTATGTGAAATCAAGCGGCTAAATGCAAAAGCGCAAAGCCATCGCCGACAGGCGATGGCTTTGGCAGATACGAGGAATGGAGGTTTTGGTTACCTGTCCACTGGGGGGCGGCGGGGCAGTTCGGGCTTGCGGTCCCCACCTTCCGGGTTGCGGCCACGATCGACATCCGGGCGCACGCCGCGGTCACCGTCAGGACGAGGGCCGCGATCTCCCTCACCGGGCTTGCGGATTTGGTCGCCATCACGGGGGCCAGCGGGCTTGCGGAGGTCCCCTTCAGCAGGGCGGCGGTCTCCCTCGCCAGCGGGCTTGCGGAGCTGATCCCCTTCGCGCTGGGCATCGGGGCGGCGCTGGCCGTCCGGCGCGCCGCGACCGGGTTGGTTGAGGTTATCTCCCGCTGGACGACGGACGTCACCGCCCTCACGACTTCCACCTTGGCCACCTTGGCC
>SIBB01000116.1 GCA_009695395.1 Pedosphaera sp.
GCTTTCGGCAACGCGCTTGGCGCTGAAATCAAAATGCGAAAGGTCGTAGCGGCCGAGCTTCGTGCAGAGCGTGTAGCTGTCGCGCGGAACGCCCTTGAGCGCGATGCCGAGCAGCACCTCGCTCATGCCGCGCCCGTAGAAGGGCGAGGTGTCGATGAAGTTGAGGCCGCACTCGAGCGCGACGTGGACGCTGGCGAGCGCCTCGTCGAGTTTCACGCTGCGAAACTCCGCGCCGAGCGACGACGCGCCGAAGCTGAGAATCGGGAGTTGAAGACCGGTTTTGCCGAGGAGTCGGGTTTGCATTTGGAAGGAGTCTGGAGTCAGGGGCGAGCAGTCTTGCGGGCGACGCGGCGGGCGAAGCTCTCGACGGTGATTACGGCGCGCTTGTGCAAGCCGCGCGCGATGACTTCGTGCGCGTCGCGCACCTCGAACTGGAAGTCAACGCTGCGCATCTCGGTGGCGATGACGCGGGTGATGATGGTCACGGGCTGGCCGAGCGGCGTGGGTGCCATGTGCCGGATTTCAATCTCGGCGCCGACCGTGCGCTCGTTCTCATTCAGGAACGGATAGAGCGACTCGCGGGCCGTGCGCTCGATGAGCGCCACGAGCCGGGGCGTGCTCAGCACCGCAGGCATCCCGCCCGTGGCGAAGTCAATGACGTGCTCCTGCCCGACGATAAACTTCATCTCGCCGGTGGTGCCGATGCGGGGGCGGGCTTTCATTTTTTAGCCACAGATGAACGCAGATGAAACTGAGATGGGGAAGGAGTCGGATTCGTGTTCCATCTGTGTTTCATCCGTGGCCAAGAATCAGTTCGTCCGGCAGCCCAGCGTGAGCAGCACGTTCGCCCAGAGCGCCTGATCGCCGGTCTGGATGGTGAGCACGTGGTCGGGCGACTCGACGTGCTTGTAGAAATCCCATTTCAGAATCGGCTCCAACTTCACGGGCGAGCCAGCCTCGGCGAGCACGGCGCGAAACTCGTTCCACACCGGCGGCTCGCCCTGTTGCGCGTAGCTGTCATCGGCGGGGATACCCATCGTGTTCACGAAATCCACGGGCACGGCGCTCAGAAGCGCACGGAGCACCTGCGCCACCGTCACGCAACCGGGCGCGAGATTCAGGCAGATGAGCTCCGCGTTTGGCCCCTTCTTGCTGGAGGCCGGATAATTGCCGTCGGCGATGAGAATCTTCGCATGGTGGCCGGCCTGCGCGCAGACGCGGAGGATTTCCGGATGGATCAATTGCGACTTAAGCATGAGGCAGGTTCTCAATTGCGGCCGCTGGCTGCACGCCCGAAAAGTTCGGCGAGCGATTGCGGTAATGCAGAATCTTGAACTCCGGTGTGTCGCGCAGTTCGGCGACAGGCTCGAAGCGATCCTCGAACGCGGGGAAGAACGCGTCGCCGAAAACTTCACGCTTCACAAGCGTGAGGAACAGGTCGGAGCAGAGCGGAAGGGCTTGCGCGTAAATCTGCGCGCCGCCGCAGATGAAGGTCTGACGGTCGCCGGCTAACGCCGCCGCTGCGTCGAGGCTCGCGACGGTCTTCACACCCGGATGGCTCCAGCCTGCGCGGCTCAACACGATCGTCTCCCGCCCCGGCAGCGGCCTGCCGATCGACTCGAAGGTTTTGCGCCCCATCACGAGCACATGGCCAAGCGTCGTGGCCTTGAACCATTTGAAATCCTCCGGCAGATGCCAGGGAATCTTGTTCCCGTCCCCGATGACGCGGTTGAGCGACATCGCGGCGATGGCCTTGAAGTCCTTCATCGCAGGAGCTTCTTGGCGTCGCTGATGACCCGCTCCCATTGAAACGCCGGGCCGGGGTCCACCTTGTTCGCCTGGATGTGATAGTGGCCGAGGATGCCTCGGAACTGGTTCAACTCGTTGTCCGGCAGCTTGCGGGTGATGAGCTGGCCAGCCGCATCCTTCGGGTAGTCGCAGCGGATGTTGGGGAACACCTTGCAGAGCGTGGCCGTGAGCCTGGTCAGAGCGGCGTATTGCTCCGGCGTGAAATCGTATTGCTGCAACTGCCGGCCTTGCACGGGGCCCAGAACCAGTTCCTTCCGTGCGGGGCGCGCGACGAAGTTCGGCGTGAAAATGCCGCTCTCACCGAGGCGGGCGGGCACCACCACGCGCGGCCAGCCGCTGTCGTCGCGCTGATACCACTCCTCGAACATCCGCTGCTGTCCGGGTGCGAACGCGCCGATGTTCGCGATCTCAATGCCGATGCTCCGTGTGTTCGAGGTCGTGGCGTGCCAGGCACGCTCCTTGAGATCGAGCGTCTGGTAAATCGTCCCGTCGAGGTCGAGCATGAAGTGGACGCTCAGGCAGCGGTGGTCGTGCAGCACCTTGAAGCACTGGCGGCTCGTGCCCGTCGCGTCGAAGTGCAGGACGAACTGGTCCACCTTTTCTCGCAGCAACGGCAGGTCCCAGCCACCGCCGCGCACGCGCTCCACCTGCGCATCTGTCAGGCCGTCCTTGCGCAGGCCGTAGCGGCTCGGCGTTATGAGCGCGGCCACGGCGACGGTGGAGGTTGCCCACGAAGACTGGTCGAACGGAGCGAAGCGGCGCTCGGTGCGATAGGCGTCGTAGCCGCTGGGGTCCAGCCACGTCACGACACGAGTGCCAGTGTGGAAGAGTTGGCCAGCGACGATGATTTCATCCCCCTGCCGTTTCAGCAGCGCGCCGGGTTTCGGCGTGGTGCAACCCGCGAGCAATGCCAGCAGCCCTGCCAGCACGGGGAGCCAGCTGCGCAACGGAGTGAAAGGGTGAGCCATGCGTGCGAAGCGTGCCGGGCGCGAAGCTATTTCTTCAACCCCGGTGGCGCGGGCAGGAAGCTCTTGAAGCTGATGCCCTCGGGCGTCCCGACCGTGGTCTGGACGCTGAAACCGAAATACTTCGCGACCCCCTCGAAGGGCGGCAGCAGCGAGAAGTCCGCGAGTTCCTGAAGAGGCTTGAGTGCTGCGATATCAAAGCCCGGGATTGGCACGGGGAGCGCGAGCAACTGCTCGATCGCCTGCGGGTCTTTCTTCAAAGTCTTAAAGAGCAGGGGCAGCGTCTCGCTCTGGTTGTCATACGCGAACCATCCGGTGTTGTAGCCGCCGATTTTCTGCGCGGCCTCTGCGAGTCCGGGCGTGTCGCCCAGCGGCTTCCCCTTCCCTTCCGCGCCGCGAAGGAATTCCTCCAGCATCGCCGTGTCGGTCGAGACCGCGAGGTAGCCGCCGCTGGTGGAAAGGCTCATCTGCCCATTCTGCCCCGGAGCTGCGCCGAGACCCGGCAGGAGTTGGAGGGTGAAAACCTTTCGACCCAGAAACTCACGCTCCGTCGGCGGCACCGGGCTGACAGTGCGCACCGCCTGCAACAGCGCTTCCGGCTTCGGTGAACCGATGAGGTAGAGCACCGGCGGCGACTTCAAGTCCGCCAGCGCCGTCCCTCGCGGCGCTTTTTGCACAGTGACAAAGTCCGCGCCCAGATTGCCAAAGAGCTGCTTGCGCAGGTTGAAGTTGGGATCCTTCTCCGTGCCCAGGCTCTCCAGTATGATCGTGGCCATGCCGGCCAACTGGGGATTCAGGTCGGTGAGGATTCGTTCCAGCGAGGCGAACGCCTTCTGTCCGTCCATGCGGATGCGCGTGAACTTCGTTGTGTCCACCCCGGTAAAAGGCAGTGGCCCAGCCTCCTTCGCTTCCGGCGTGAGCATGGCGAGAAGTCCCTTGCGCTTGGCCTGCGGCGATTGGATGAAAGCCTCGAAATGGGTCCCCTCGCCCGCCGACCGCGCGGCCAGCGCCAGACCTTCCACACTACCAAGACCGATCGCATCGAGTATGCGCGCAGGCGCAACCCCCAGCGGATTGGCGTCCTGCAGCCCGGCTGGCAGCTTCGCCAGCACACCGGTGAACGCCTTGACATTTACCCAGCCAAACGCGTGCGCATCGCGGCCCACGGTGCTGCGGGCAATCTCGAACTCCGGCGACTCATCCAACCCCGCGCCCGCGCCTTCGAGCCGCGCGAGGACTTTCTCCAGTGACTTGGGGCTCTCGCTGATGAGCAGCAGCGAGCCAGACTGGCCGGTGTAGGGCTGGAACTTCGTCTTCGCAGCGGCGTCGTCGTTCTTGGGCGCGTCCTTCGCGACCGCGCGGGAGAACTTCACGCCGCGCACCGTCTCGCGCTGGATCAGCTTGCCCGCGTCGGCGTCGGTTTTCTCGCACTTGTCGAGGAAGTCGCGGAGCTGCTTGGCCTTGTCCTTCACATCAATGAGGGCCACCACATCCGGCCCGGTGTTGGGTTCGCCCTGCCACTCGTTGCGGATGACCGCGAGCGTGATCTGCCCGCCAACGAGCGGCTTGAACTCCGCCCACTCGCGCGCGAAATCCTTGTCCTCCTGCCCGATGAGTTCACCCAGCTTGCGCTCGAACTTCTCGGCGAAGGGCTTCATCGCGGGGTCGCGCCAGAACTGGGCCAGGGAGAAACCCTTCGCGGCAGCAGCGGACTTGTCCCAATCCGGGATGGTCAGCACCGCGAGCGTGTCGGCGGGCAGGAGCTTCTCGGCGGGCGGAACGGCGGCAGAGGTCGGAAGCGCCAGCGCGAGCGCGGCGGAGGCGAAGAGGGAGGCGAACGATTGGTTGAGCTTCATGGGCTGTGGGGCTTTCCGGCGGTCGGCGAGAGCAGACGCGCGTGGGGAGGTTTGGCTTTTACGGTTTAGCTGCGTGCCGAGTTTGTAGGGGGAAGCCAGCCGGTTGGCAAGCCGCGTGGCAACAGCGTCCGATACCGCTCATTGAATTCCGCCGCCATTTCGCTGAGGCTCCAATCCCGACGGGCATTTAGAACGCACCCAGCCAAACCATGAACCTTCCTTCCGTGGCCGCCACCTCCCCGCTCGTCGGCGCAACCTTATGAGAGCCGTCCGCAATTTCGTTCGCAGCTCGTGGCTCGGCCGCTTGTTGCTTGTCCCGGTGCGGCTGAAGATGGCGCTCGGCGAGACGCTGCTGCCAGTCTGGCGCTCCGTCGCATGGACGTTGCAGTCCCGCGAGCATCACAACTTCACCTACGAACTGGATGCGCTCAACGTCCGCTATCTCACGTCTTTCGTCGCCGTCATCACAGGCCAGAGCTACGCGACGGTGGAAAAGTATGTCCGCGAGATCGAGCAGGACACCGAGCTGCGGGACCGCATCGTCCGCTGGAGCCTCACCGCCAAGGAAAAGTATGTGACCGACCCGGAGGCGCGTTTCGGGCGGCGCATCGGCTGGTATGCCTTCGTGCGCGCCACCAAGCCGCGGCTCTGCGTGGAGACCGGCACCGACAAAGGGCTGGGCACCTGCGTGATCGCAGCCGCGCTGATGCGCAACGCACAGGAGGGTTTTCCCGGCAAGGTGCTGGGCATGGACTTGAATCCCAACGCGGGCTTCCTGCTCCAGCCGCCCTACGACCAGTTTGGGAAGCTGGTGGTCGGCGACTCCCATGTCTCAATCCAGGCTCTACAAGAGCCGGTGGACTTCTTCATCCATGACAGCGACCACACACCCGAGCACGAAGCCGCCGAGTTTGAGTTGATTGAGCCAAAACTCGGGCCGAACGCGCTGGTCCTGTCCGACAACGCCGAGAAGACGGACAAGCTGCTGGCTTTCGCGCTGAAAACCGGACGGCAGTTTCTGTTCTTCACCGAGAAATCAGCGAGCCACTGGTGCCAACCCGGCGGCATCGGCGTGGCCTACCGACAGCCAAAGTGACGTGGACGCGGGCCCGGACGGCCTCCTCATCTCGGCGACTACAGCCCGCCGAAACGTCGCTGCCGCTGGGTGTATTCCTCCAGCGCCTCGTAGAGCTGAGGCTTGCGGAAGTCCGGCCAGAGCGTGGGCGTGACCACGAATTCCGCGTAGGATATCTGCCAGAGGAGAAAGTTGCTCACGCGCAGCTCGCCGCTGGTGCGGATGAGCAGGTCGGGGTCGGGATACGCGTGCGTGTAGAGGTTCTGCGCGATGACCTGCTCGTTGATCTCCGCCGGGTCCAGCTTGCCAGCCTTCACCTGTTGCGCGATGGCGCGCGTGGCTTCGATGATTTCTGTGCGGCCGCCGTAGCTGAGGGCGAGGATGAGGGTGAGCCCGGTGTTCTTGGCCAGCGCGGCCTTCGTCTTCGCCAGTTGTTCCTGCACAAACTCCGGCAGGCGGTAAATCTGCCCGACGGCTTCGAGGCGAACGTTGTTCTTGATCAGCTCGCCGATCTCGTTCTTCAGGAAGCGCGCGAGGTATTTCATGAGCGTGTCCACCTCGTCCTTGGGGCGGTTCCAGTTCTCGACGGAGAAGGCGTAGAGGGTGAGATACTTCACGCCCAGCTCGCCGCAGGTGCGCACGGTGGACCGCACGGACTCGACGCCGTTGCGGTGGCCTTCCACACGCGGGAGGCCGCGGGTCTTGGCCCAGCGTCCGTTGCCATCCATGATGATGGCGATGTGCTTGGGAACATTAGCCTTGGCCGACGGGCTGAGTTGCGGCGTGTGACTGCTCATGTCGTGCCGGGACGATATTTGGAGCGGTCGCCTGCGTCCACGCGCAATTGCGCGGCCGCTTTGACTTCCCGCGACCCGCTCGCTAGCGTCCGGTCATGGACACACTCCACTCACCGTGGCGTATCCGTTACATCCTCGGGCCGAAGCAGACGGATGCCGACGGACGCTCGATCTTCGCCGCCATCGGCCAGTCTAGCGATGACGTGGCGAACCACGTCCTTTGCCGCGGCCGTTGCGCGTATGCCGTGCTGAACAGCTACCCTTACAGCGCCGGCCACACGCTCATCTGCCCGTATCGTCAGGTGGCAGACCTGCCGGACCTCACCGATGCGGAGACGCTGGAAATGCAAATCCTCCTCCGCCGTGTGCAGGCCGCCATCCGTCAGGTCATGCGCCCCGAGGGCTTCAACATCGGCCTGAACCTCGGCAAGGTCGCCGGCGCCGGCATCGTCGAGCACCTGCACTGGCACATCGTCCCGCGCTGGACCGGCGACACGAACTTCATGCCCGTCACTGGCAGCACGGCGGTCCTGCCCGAGGCTCTCGAAGAAACCGCCGCCAAGCTCCGCGCCGCGCTGGCTGAAATCCTTTGAGCTCATGGCCACCGAAACTCTCCATTTCGAAAACGCCCGCTTCGCCCAGCAGCTTTTCCACAACGACCCGCGCAACCTCAAGGCCATCGAAACCCAGCTCGGCGTGAAGGCCACTTCGCGCGACGCATGGATCAAGCTCGACGGTGATGCCGAACCCGTCGAGCACGCACGCCACCTCTTCCGACAGTTGGAGGCCTCGCTCAAGGCCGGCTCGGCCATCGGCCAGCGTGATTTCGCGACCGCCCTCGAAATCGTGAAGCATGAAGGCGTCGCCGCGCTCCAGAGCCTGCACTCCGAGCGCATCCAGACTTCGCAGAAGAAAAGCACGGTCCTGCCCAAGACCACCGGCCAGCGGAAATACGTCGAGGCCATCCGCACGCACGACGTGACGCTGGGCGTCGGTCCTGCCGGCACCGGCAAGACCTACCTCGCGATGGCCATGGCCGTCTCCGCGCTGCGCGAGGGGACCGTCTCGCGCATCATCCTCACGCGCCCGGCGGTCGAGGCCGGCGAGGCGCTCGGCTTCCTGCCCGGCGACCTCCACGAGAAGCTCACGCCCTACCTCCGCCCCCTCTACGACGCGTTGCACGACATGTTGCCCGGCGAAGAAATCGAGAACCACATGGAGCGCGGCGTCATCGAGGTCGCACCGCTCGCCTACATGAGAGGGCGGACCTTGAATAATGCTTTCATCGTCCTCGACGAGGCGCAGAACACCACGCCCGAGCAGATGCTCATGTTCATGACCCGCCTCGGCTTCAACTCCAAGGCCGTCGTCACCGGCGACCCGACGCAGACCGACCTCCCGCAGCACAAGACCTCCGGCCTGCGCGAAGCCGTGAAGGTGCTGGGCAAGGTCGAGGGCATCGCCGTCATCGAGTTCACCCGGCGCGACATCGTGCGGCACCCGCTGGTGCAGCGGATCATCGAGGCCTACGAGGATCATCGCGGGAAGGCGTTGAACGGATGAGGGGCAAGCAAGTGTTCAGTGTTCAGTGTTCAGTCTCCGGCAACGCGGCCACCGCGACTCCTGCCACGGGACAGGGAATACGCAGCACGCTCACCTTCCGCAACCGCCAGCGCGACCGACGCCTCAACCTCCCCTTCCTCCGCCGCGTCCTTCGCCAGGTCCTCACTGAGCAAATTCCTGCGACCACCCACGACCTCTGCTTCCACTTCGTCACCGCCGAAGAGATGGCCCGCGTGAACTGGCAGTTCCTCAAACACGAGGGTTCCACGGACGTAATCACCTTTGACTACGGCGAGCGGTCAGCGGTCAGCGGTCAGCGGTCAGCGGGGCTGAGCGGAGAAGCCTTCATCTGCGTCGCGGACGCGGTGAAGCAAGCGCGCGAATTCAAGACGAGCTGGCAGGGCGAAGTGGTCCGCTACGCAGTCCACGCAGTGCTTCACCTGCGCGGCTACGATGACTTGCAGCCCGCGAAGCGCCGCGTGATGAAGCGCGAGGAGAACCGGCTCATGCGCGAGCTCGCTGCAGTCTTCGATCTCGACCAACTCGAAACTCAAAACTCAAAACCCTGAACTCAGTTTCCTCGACCGGCTTGATCCTGCGCACCCGTCCGCTGACGGAGACGAGCCTCATTGTCCACTGGCTCACGCCGGATTTGGGCCGGGTGGCGACGGTGGCGAAGGGCGCGCGCCGTCCGAAGTCCGTCTTTCGCGGCAAGCTCGACCTGTTCTACGAGGCGGACTTCAGCTTCGCCCGCAGCCGTCGCTCCGAGCTGCACACGCTTCGAGAAGTCAGCCTGCGCCGGACGCACTCGCGCCTGCGCGAGGATCTGCACGCGCTCCAGCAAGCGGCCTATTGCACCGCTCTCCTAGAGCAGACCACGGAGACGGAAACGCCGATCCCGACTCTGCATGCGCTGTTTCAATCGCTGCTCACCGAGGTGGTGAGTGGCGCGGGCGAGCCACGCACCGTGCTGGCCTTCGAGGCGAAGCTACTCGTCGAGCTCGGGCAGCAACCGGACATGGCCGAGGTGAAACTGAGCCCGGGAAGCCGGC
>SIBB01000117.1 GCA_009695395.1 Pedosphaera sp.
TCCCGCAGCGCAACCTCAAGCGCCTGCTGGGTTACAGCAGCATCGCTAGCGCGGGCTACCTGCTGCTGGGCTTCGCGGTAATGAACCGCGCCGGCTCGTCGGCCATTCTCTATTACCTCGCTGGCTACCTCTTCACCGTGCTCGCCGCGTTCATGGTCATCGCCGTGGTCGTGAAAGAAGCCGGGGCGGAAGACATCTCCTCGCTCGCCGGCCTTGCGCAGCGCTCGCCGCTCCTCGCCACTTCGTTGACCCTCGCGATGGTCTCGCTCGCCGGCATCCCGCCGCTCGCGGGCTTCTTCGGGAAATTCCTCCTGCTCAAAGCGGTCATCGCCGAAGGCGTCCGCTGGCACGCCTACTACTGGCTCTTCGCCGTCGCCGTCGTGGGAGTGCTCATCTCGCTCTACTACTACTTCAACGTGGTCCGCGCGATTTACTGGACGAAGGGCGCGACCGACCTCACGCCCATCGCTGTCTCCCTCCCGACGAAGTTCGCCCTGGGCGTGTGCATCGTCGGCATGTTCTGGCTCGGCCTGAATCCCGACGGCGCGCTGGAGCTGGCCGTCGAGGCGGTGAAGTCACTGAAGCTGGTCTAGTCGCCTGAAGGTTGGGACTACGCCGGGCGAGCGTTTGCACCCCCTCGAAAGAACGCGCACGACAAATATTGCGCTGGGCTTGCTTCATCGCTCCGAGAACGGTTCTATCGTCCCGCACGCCGCCATGCCCTACCTCACTTTCAGCCATATCACCAAGCGCTTCCCCGGCGTTTTGGCGCTGGACGACGTGAGCTTCACGGTCGAGCGCGGCGAGTGCCACGCTCTCATGGGTGAAAACGGTGCCGGAAAGAGCACGCTCGGAAAGATCCTCGCCGGTGTTTACAACGCGGACAGCGGCGAACTCCGGCTCGAAGGCGACCCCATCCACCCCACCGACCCGCTCCGCGCGCGGCAGCTCGGCATCGCGATGGTGCACCAGGAACTCGCCTTCTGCCCGAACCTGACCATCGCGGAGAACCTCTGTCTCGGCGATCTGCCGAAGAAGTTCGGTATCGTGAGCCGCGACCTGATGCGGCGCAAAGCGCGCGCGATGCTCCAGGAAATCGAGTGCGACCTCGACGTGGACCTGCCCATCAGCCGCCTCAGCACCGCGCAGGAGCAGCTCGTGCAAATCGCCGGCGCGGTCGGCACGGGCGCGCACATCATCGTGATGGATGAGCCGACCAGCTCGCTGTCTGTCGCCGAGAGCGAGCATCTCTTCAAGCTCCTCGCGCATCTGAAACAGCGCGGCATCACCGTCATTTACGTCTCGCACCGGCTGGAGGAAATCTTCCGGCTTTGCGACACCATCACGGTGTTGCGCGATGGCCGGCACGTCGCCACTGAGCGCATCGCCAACACGAATCACGACCGCCTTGTCCACCAGATGGTCGGGCGCGACGTGGAGTTCAAGACACCTCATCACGTCGCGCTCGCGCTGGGCGACGAGGTCTTGCGCGTCGAGAAGCTCTCCTCGCGCGGCAAGTTCAAGGACATCAACTTCACCATCCGCAGCGGCGAGGTCGTTGGGCTGGCGGGCTTGGTGGGCGCGGGCCGCACGGAGATTGCCCAAGCCATCTTCGGCCTCGACCCGGTGGCCACGGGGAAGGTTTTCGTGAACGGCCAACCCGTGAAGCTACGCTCCGTCTCGAAGATGCTCGCGGCAGGTGTCGGCATGGTGCCCGAGGACCGCAAGCGCCAGGGCCTCGTGCTCACGATGAACTGCCGCGAGAACGCCTCTCTCGCCGCGCTGGAGCGGATGACTTGGCCGCTCGGCATCATCAAACGCAGCGACGAGCGGGCCATCACGCACAACTTCCTCACCCGCCTCCAGACGCGCATGGGCAGTATCGAGTCACCCGTCGCGACGTTGAGCGGCGGCAACCAGCAGAAGGTCGCGCTCGCCAAGTGGCTCGCGCGCGACTGTGCGGCGCTCATCGTGGACGAGCCGACGCGCGGCGTGGACGTGGGCGCGAAGGCGGAGATCCACAACATCCTCGACGAGCTGGCGCGCGCGAAGATGGGCCTGCTGGTCATTTCCTCCGAACTGCCCGAGCTCATCAACCTCTGCCGCCGCATCATCGTGCTGCGCGAGGGCGAGCAGGTCGGTGAGCTGGAGCGGGACAACTTCTCGCAGACGGTTCTGCTGCGCATGATGGCAGGCGTGGCGGCGCCGACGGCGTAAGCCATCAGCGCTTCATCACTCCACCGTCACCGTTGGTGGCTTCGCGTAATCATTCCACAGCCGGTCCAGCTCCGCCTTGTCCGCGGGGCCGTCTGCGATGACGAAGCGGTAGCGCGAGACGTAGGGTTTGCCCGGCGTGATTTCCCAGTCGCCGGTAGCCGAGGGCGCGACGCAGAGCTGCGGGTTCTTCGGGTTCAAGCGCAGCGGTTGCGGCGAGCGGAAGTTGTCCGGGTGAATCAGCACCGCGAGGCCCGCCGGCGCGCCTTCCACCTGGCCGCCCATGTGAACCCAGTTCGCTTTGGAGGCATCGCCCTTCTTACGGTCGTCGCCATTGGAGGTGAGAAACGTCACTGCGTCCACCGGGTCCCATGCCGCCTGGCCGCGCACACCGAGACCACCATAGTAATACTTGGGCAGCTTCACGGGACTCGTCCCGGAGCACTCCTGCGTGGAGACGAAGTCGAGCAGCCACGCCTTGCCGCCGCTGGCCGCGACGTTGTAGGCGGTGACGGTCCACTGCTCGTTGAGCATCGCCTTGGGCGTCGCAGTCAGGCGGTCAGTGAAGCGATGTCGGCTCGCGAAGCCACCTTGCACGGGTCCGCTCCAAGTGCGATCCACCGCGATGAACTCCGTGGACGCGGTGATTTTCGTGTCGCCCTTGCCCATGTTCCAGAAGTCCGGCGTGCGCCCCTCGAACTCTGTGTGCGTCCACGCGAAGAAGATGCCGCGCTGGTGTTTGTGATCCGGCGGGTAATCGCCCGTGACCAGGCGCCCGGCGGGCGTGTGGACCGGATGCAGATACACACCGTGGGCATAGTGAGCGTCCACACCGGGCGGCGGTGTGCTGGGCGTGGTCTGGTAAGCGGCGACGGGCTTGCCGTTCACCGTGAGGCGCACGAGCGCGCCATCCTTCTTCACCGTGACGGCCTCGGCGGCGGTGGCGCCGGACTTGAGGTGAAATGATTTCATCGCACCGGCCTTCAGCTCATCGAGCACGAACCAGCCCTTGCCTTCCGCATCCACCTGGAAAGGAACTGCACCGCCGGACTCGGTTTCCAACCGTTGCCAACCGCGCGCCGCCGCTGGGACGGTGAAGGAGGCGATGGAGCTTTGGCGATTGAACTCACCTGACTGCACTGAGACGCGCAGCGCGGCGGCGTTGGCTTGGTGGCCCGTGTAAACCACGATAGTTGCGAGGAACAATGGCGCGAGTTTCATAAATTGGCTGGGCAGCGAGGATGAACTTGTGGTCTGCGGTGTCCACACTTTTGCCGTCTGCGCAGCCGCGCTTTCAGCCGCAAGGCTGCCAGCACGGGCTCCCGCTATGAGCTGGCGCTGGTGTAGCGCTTGAGCGCGGTGCGCCAGAGGAGCTCGGACGCGGCGAAGATGATTGCGGCGAGGGCGACGAGCAGGAGGATTTCGAACGGGGAGCCGAGTTTGTCCACGAGGAGTTTCACGGGGACGTTGGAGACGAGCAACATGGGCAGGACGAAGGTGAAGACGGCCTTGAACGGGCCGCGAAAGGCTTCGTCAGGCAGGCGCGCGATGTTGAAGAGGTTGTAGTAGCCCCACACGATTCCCTGCGCGCGCACGGTCCAGAAGCTCGATGCGGAGAGCATCAGCATCAGGGAGTAGTGGATGAGAATGCCAACGAGGACGAGCAGGAAGAAGCCCGCCACCTGCGCGACGCCCGGCGTGTGGCCGAGCCGGTGCAGTGCGTAGCCGATGACACAGAGCGCACCGGCGGCGCTGATGAAGCCGCCGAGGTCCACCTGCCGGAAGCTGACGAGGAAGCGGGTGTTCACGGGCAGCAGGAGCATGAAGTCGAGCTTGCCAGTGCGGATGTGCTCGGAGAGAGCGGTGAGGTTCGTGAGGAAAAGCGCGGTGAAGAGCTGCTGGATGAGATGGCTCGTGCCCACGAGCGCGACGACCTGCCATTTCGTCCAGGTGCCGATGCTCTCGGTGTGCAGGTAGAGCACGCCGATGAAGCTCAGTTGCAGCACGAACCACAGCGCCTCCACGACGATCCACATGAGGAAGCTCACTTTGAAGCTCATCTCGCGGATGACGGAGTTGCGCCAGAGGGCGGCGTAGAGGCTGAGATAATGCGGAATGCGGGCTGGCGGCGGAGAAGCGCCGCTTGACGTTGAACTTTGAACTTTGAACTCGGAACTCATCTTCAGCCTCCCACCGCCGAGTATTTCTTGATGCCGCGGTTCCAGACGCCCCGGGCCAGCGCGTAGGCGGCTACGACCCACAGGAGTTGCACGAGCAAGCCGAGCCAGAGGGCGTCACCAGTCACACGGCCCAGCCAGATGCTCACGGGGAAGAAAAGCATGTAGGGGAACGGCGTGTAGTCCAGCGCACCTGCGACGGCGGGCGGCAGGAGGTCCAGCGGGAAGAGGTGCCCGCCCGCGAGGTATTCGAACGCGAAAGCGATGAAGATGAAGGTCGCGACTTCCAGCACCCAGAAGGCGAGCAGCGCCAGCGTGAAGCTGAAGAGGAATTGCAGCAGCGCAGTCAGCGCGACCGACACCGCAAACCAGCAGGCGGTCGCGGCGTCGGGTGGCAGGATGAAGTTGTCCCGCAGCAGCCAGATGAAGGCGCAGGTCGGCACCACCGCGAAAACTGCATACACGATCCGGCCCGCGCCGAAGAGGCAGAGCCGGTAGGTCAGGTAGTCCATCGGCTTGAGCAGGAACTGGCTGATGTTGCCGTCCTTGATATCGGCGGCGATCTGCCAGTCGTCCTCGGTCACGGCGGTGAGCGCGTCCACGATGGTGATGACGAGGTAGTAGGAAATCATCTGCGAGAGCCCGTAGCTCGCGACCTGCCCGCCGGCCTTGCCCTCGTAGATGGCCCGCCATACGGAGATGATGGCGATGAGCGGGATGAGGCCGAAGGTGGCGCGGAAGAGGAAGTTCAACCGATACACCATCGTGTTCTGGAGGCCGATGTTCAGGACGTGCCAGTATTTTTCCATCGCGCTCTGATTCCGTTCTTAATCTTAATTCCCTCGGCTGTGCTCCAGCCGGAGGGGTTAGATTGCGATTCAGAGTAAGATTAAGAACTGCGACGCGGCGAGGTTCTTTGACACGACGGCCCAGCTTGCTAGCCTCCGCGCCCGTCGTCCGCTGCATAAATGGCTAGACTCACTATTCTTACTGGCGCCCGCCGGGGGCAGCGCTTCGAGCTGCCCCCCGGCATCGTCACCATTGGTAGGCAGGTCGGAAACACCCTCGTCGTCGCGGACGAATCCGTCGCGAACCAGCACCTGCTTCTCTCTGTGGACCACGAGGGTTGTCGTGTGAAGGACCGCAGTGGCGGCGGCACGGCGGTCAACGGGACACACGTCACGACCGCGGCGCTGAACGAAGGCGACGTGCTCCGGATGGGCGTCGTGGAGATGCGCTACGAACTGGGCGCGCCCGCTCCGCGCCCGGCCGCAGGCCAGGCTCCCACTCCCACGCCCGGGGGGCACGCGGCGCGGGTCAAACGCGAGGGGCCGCGCTTCGAGGACGTGCTGCGCGAGCAGAAGGCGATCAAGAAGAAAGTCATCTTCGACATCGAGCTGGGACCGATCCTCGTATGGGGTGCGATGCTGGCGCTGGCGGTCGCCGGCATTTGGGCCGCGTTCCATCCCAAGCCGCAGCAGGTGAAAAAGAAAGGCAAGGCCCGCAGCACGCAGGGGGTCGCCGTGCTGGGCACGCCCGCCCCCGGCACCGTGCCTGCGCAACCCACCGTGCCCGAGGCGCCGGAGCCAGTGCTCCCGCCGGGCTTCAGCATGGCGAGCGAGCCTCCTCCGCTGCCCTACTCGCTGCCCGTCGGTGCAGCCAAATCCCCGGTTCGCGACAACGCGAAGATTTACTTCACCTCACAATCCAGCGCGCAGGCGGCGGTGGATGCGGCGAGCGAGGGCGACGCGGTGGTGTTCGATGGTCCCCTCGCCAACATTGTCGTGCGACGGCCGTTGAAGGACGTGCAATTCATCGGCGGGACCGCCTCGTGGGAGCTGCGCGCGGACCTCACGGACTGCCAGTTCTTCTGGCACACGCCCGTGCGGATGACGCAAGGAGGGGCGCGGATGGAGCGGTGCGCGTTTTACCAGTCGCACGGGTCTGCCACGCACCTGACCCACGCGGACGCGGTGTCGTTTTACCATGGTGGGACCACGGTGATGGCGGGGGATTTCAAGACGCCGCTGGACGAGGCTCAGTTGTGGCTGCGCGGCTTCGTGCGCGGCGTGACTGTCCACAAGCTCACCATCGCGCCACCGGAAGGCGAGCGGCGGTGGGACATGAACTGGCCGCCAGTCGTGCGCGTGCAGGCGGAGAATCTCGAGGCCCACGGGCACAACAGTTACATCCTCAGCCCGGTGGTGCGCGGGCAGACGGCGTGGACGCCATTTCACGTCGTGCGCGCGACGGGGTTGACCTTCGCGCAGATGACGTCGGAGGGTGGGACTTGGGCGGATCCGATTCTGGAAGTGGACTACGGCATTGACTGCGCGGTGATCGCGTCGGCCCTGGCAGGTCGCGGCGAGGCGGCGAACGCGGGTTATCTCCGACTGCCGGACAACCTCAAGTATCACGACCACGAGGAGTGGGGCCACAACCACGCCAACGCGCCCTTCCGTGGTGCGGCCATCCAGATCGGTGGCCAGCGCAACCGCATCTTCGGCCACGGCGATTTCAAACCGTGGAGCATCGGTCGGCGCGCGGCGCTGCCGGGCATGCACTACGCAGATGGCCTCGTCGCACGCGACCCATTCCTGCAGGAGTGGTCCGTCGAGCAGGGCGGGCTGAACGCAAACTTCGCCGAGCCGAAAAACATTTTCCGCGTGCTGCCACGGGCCGGCGGGCCGGCCTACAACTCTACCGCGCGCGATCTGCGGATGCGCTACCCGGTGCTGGGCGTGAACCTCGCGCGCCCGGTGCTCGTGGCGCTGGGAGATTTACGCGCGCCGCCGCCCTTGCTCTTCGGCAAGCGCTTCACAGACTTCACCGGCAAGCCCGCCGCCGCCATCGAACGCGCGTTGGGCGCGGGGGAAAATGTCTTCCTCGGCACGGGCGATTACGCGCTCTCGCAGCCCATCACGAATGGCCTGGTCTTCGGCGCGGGCATGGACCGGACCATCGTGACGTGGCCCACGAACGTGGATTGCTCCCAGCGGGACTGCAAAGGGCTGGTGAACCTCACCGTGCGCGGCGGGCGCTACGGGCACAACTCACAGGCCGGCACGGGCGGCGCGACGAATACCGCCAACGCGCTCTTGCTGCGCGTGCGCTTCGATGGGCAATCCCACGCGGGCGTCACCCTCCACGCCGCGCAGGACCAGACCTATCAAGACTGCGAGTTCGTGAATGGCCGTGTCGGTTTTACACATGGGCACGACCGAACGCGCGGCGTCTTCATGGGCGAGCGCGGCCAGGCTGGCGGTCCCGCCATCACCCGGCTGAACCTCGCCAATTGCACGTTCCGAAACCTGAGCGAGCGCGCGATTGACCTGCGGCCTGGGCAGGGGCAGACCGGCGTCGTGGGCATCCACAACTGCGCCTTCGAGGACATCGCGGACACGGCGGTGCGCATCTTCGGCGGCGAGGCGCACCTCGTGCAGAACTGCGTCTTCCGCCGCGTGGGTAAGGAGACTGCCACCAACGCCGTCGTCGAAATCTTCGGCCACGGTGCGGTGGCCTTAAGCCATCTCGACATTCAGAACCAGGATTTCCCCGGCAGCCCGGTGGGCATCCTCGTGGGCGGGCAGGTGAGCATTTCACACTGCAAAATCAACGGTGCCCAGCGCGCGCTCGTGGCGCGCACGCCGCTCTTGGTGGACCACGTGGACGCGGTGAGCGGCACCTTTGAGCTGCCCTACGGCAGCTACGTGACGACCTCAACCTTCAGGAATGCCGACGTGAAGAAGGGCGCGATGCTCGTGCGCGAGGCCAGCCAGCCCGAGAGCATTTCCCTCCAAGCCGGCGTGCAACTGCTGGACGCCACCCCGCCCACCGCCGTGCAGGGCGTAGAGGTGGATATCCTCGCAGATGGACATCACATCATTTGGAAGCCAGCGACTGACCCAGAGTCGGGCATCTTGGGTTACATCGTCTTCGCAGCGCAGCGCGAGATTTACCGCACTCCACTGGCATACGACCCCGGCGACAGCGCCAGCACGCCCCTGATGTCGCGAGTGATACCGACCGGCTTCGTGGACACGAACCGCCTCGCGGCAACCTACGTGGTGAAGGCCATCAACGGCGCGAACCTCCTCTCCGGCGGTGGCCAAGCCCCGCTCCTGCGTTGGGGCCCGATGCGTGCCCGTTTCCTCGACCGTGGCAGCAACGAAGTGACCGTGGCCGAAATCACCTTCCGCAACCGACAATCCGGCATCGTGGACGGCAAAGGCCGAAAGCTCGGCGCCGCCGACCTCCGCCGCCAAGGCGTGCCCGACGAAGTCCGCGTGGAGTCACGACCGACCGCAGAAGACGGAGAGACGACTCCGCGCTGACCCCGACGCCGCCCCCCTGCTCTCAAAGTCACTGGCCGGATGCTTGATTGACCCCCTTCCGGCTGATAGCGTCCCCGCTCTTTGAGCAGCTCATGGACTACAAGAACACACTGAATCTGCCGCGCACGGACTTCTCCATGAAGGCCGACCTCGTCGCGCGCGAACCGCAACGCCTCGCCCGCTGGGAGGCCGACGCCATTTACGCGCAGATTCGTGCCGCCCGCGCGGGCCGCGAGAAGTTCGTCCTCCACGACGGCCCGCCCTTTGCGAATGGCGATGTCCACGTCGGCACCGCGCTGAACAAGGTGCTCAAGGACATCATCGTTAAATACCAGACCCTGCGCGGCTTCGACGCCCCCTACATCCCGGGCTGGGACTGTCACGGCCTGCC
>SIBB01000118.1 GCA_009695395.1 Pedosphaera sp.
AACAAAACACCTGAGTCAATGGCTGACTTAGTTTGGTCAGAGGCTGACCGGCGAAGGTAAGAGCGGGATAAAGCTACGGCAGCGTCGGACCAAGGCGGTCTACGAAGAGTTTGACGCGGCGGACGGGTCGGGTAAATTTGGACCGCATCCGGCCCTGTATCTCTATGCAACACAAGCACCGCCCTCTCTCCACAGCCAAAGGCTTCACCCTCATCGAACTGCTCGTCGTCATCGCCATCATCGCGATCCTCGCCGGGATGCTGCTGCCGGCCTTGAGCAAGGCCCAACAGAAGGCGGCGGGCACGAAGTGCATGAACAACATGAAGCAATTCCAGCTCATGTGGCTGTTCTACGCCGAGGAATATGACGGGAAGATAGTTCCATGTCGGAGTTGGGTGATCGGCGGCGCTCCGAATTCAGCCAGCATCCAAAACGGGTGGCTCTGGGCTTTCACCAAGACCGAAGCTCTCTACAAATGTCCCGGCGACAAAACGACAAACGCCCGCAGCGTGGCCATGAGTTGCTACATGGGCCCTGCAGTCGGAGCCGGGCCGGGTGTCGTTGACTATGCTAACAGCTCTTTCTCCAGGTTCTACCGGACTACCGACCTCGTTACCCCGGACCAGCATTTCGTCACGCTGGACGAACGGAGCCAAACCATCAACGACGGCTTCTTCCGCGTGGATATGTTTCCAAACTATGGCGCGGCGATGACTACGTGTGACTTCCCCGCTGTTTACCACAATAAGGCCAGCGCCTTCTCCTTCTCCGATGGGCATGTCGAGACGCACAAGTGGCAGGGGGCGGTTTTTAACCTGCCCACGGTCAGCATGAACATGTCCACCCCGAACGATCCCGACACCATCTGGTTGATGCAGCACACGAGCAAGCCGCTCAACGCAGCATGGCCTTGAGCCGACGTTCAGGTTCGCACTCTCCCCGCCTCAGTCGTTTCTCAAACGCCACGAACTGCGGTTCGTCGGGATGCCCTGCCCGTTGAACTCCCGCTCGAAATCCGTCGTCACGGCGGCGAGTTCGGCGGGTGTTTCCACCTCAGCAAACGCCGCATCCGCACGGAAGACGGCGAGCATCTGCGCGAAGTAATCCAGGTGGTCCGTGCGCAGGTGGACCACGCCGCCGGGCTTGAGCGCGCGGCGGGCCAGCGCGGTGAAGCGCTCGTTGATGAGGCGGTGCCGCGCGTGTTTCACTTTCGGCCACGGGTCGGGGAAATAGACGTGGAGGGCGTCGGTGCTCGCAGGCGGAAGGAGGTATTCCAGGAAGTAGCCGATCTCAATGCGCACGAGGTTGAGGTTGGTTAACCCGGCCCGGCGACCCCGCTTGTCCGGCTTGCGGATGCGGCCCAGCAGGCGCTCGACGCCGAGCAAGTTCCGCCCCGGATTCCGTTGCGCCCACTCGACGAGGAAGGAGCCGTCCCCCGCCCCCAGCTCGACTTCGAGCGGCTGGGGTGTGGGGAAGTGCTCGGCGAGCGTGAGTGGCTGGAGGATGGTGCGGAACTCGTGCAGGAGCGAGGCGCGCGGCGGCTGGGGTTCGGTGACCATGTCCATCGGGAATGGGCTTACCACTTCACCGGCACGGAGAGCTTCGCGCCGAACTTGTTCGTGTAGAACAACTGCTTGTTTGCCTGGCCGAACTCGTGGACGAGCTTCGTCACCTTCACGTCGTAGCAGCAATACTCGGCGATTTCCAGGAGCTTGCCTTCCTTAAACCACCGCAGCGCCTGCATGCCGTCCGCCGTCTTCTCCACGCCCAGCGACGCAGTGGCGATGGAGTCGAGCGAGATGCGGTGCGGCAGGTTTTTCGTCAAGTCCACGAGCAAGTCGAGCGAGCGCAGTTGTGTGCTGAAGTCGAAGAACTCGTTGTGGCCCTGCAACACCTCGAAGTCGAAACGCTCCGTGTTGAAGCCCACCACGAGGTCCGCACGCTTCAACTCCTCGATGAGTTCGTTCACCTCGCGTTCGCCGTAGATGCGATACGCGCCCGCCGCCGTGCTGTAGGTCACGCCGATGCTCATGCCCATGCGGCGGATGTTGCCCCAGCCGCCCACGTCGTCCGCAGACTTCTGCGTTTCGAGGTCGAAATAGACGATGTTCTTCATGCGCGGCGGGCGGAGCCTAGCCAGCGGGTCCGATGGCGCAAAGAAAAGTTTGCCCGACCAACCCCCGCTCCCCACTATCGAGCCCTCGTTTAATGAGCACCGCCGTAACTGAATCACCCGTCGCCACCGCGCCCACTCGGTCGCCCGCCCCCGACTTCTCCAAGCCCGTGGCACGCCCAAAGACTTCCGGCTGGCAGCTCTTCAAGGACGTGCTGAACCACGGCGGCCCCGGCTACCTCCAGTTCGCCATCACGAACATCTGCAACGCGGACTGCGGCTTCTGCGGCTTCGCGCGCTCGCAGTTCGACCCCAAGAAACGCCACAGCGTCACGCTTCAGGAGGCCAAGGACGTCGTGGACATCGCCAAGCGCAACCACATCGGCTACCTGCTCTTCGTGGGCGGCGAGCCGATGGTGCACCGCGACCTGCGCGCGATGGTTCGCTACTCGGCGGAGCAAGGCATCCACCCGATGATTTGCACGAACGGTGGCCTGTGGAACGACGACAACATGAAGGCCCTCGCCAGCGACGGCCTCACCAGCGTCATCATGTCCATTGATGCGCACGACGTGGCCAAGCATGAGGCCAACCGCGGCCTCCCCGACGTGTGCCGGAAAATCAAGAAGGCGAATGAGTTCTTCAAAGGCGCCGGCATCCAATGCACCGCCAGCATCACCGCCAGCCGGCTCATCGAGGACTACGCGAAGCTGCCCGACTTCCTCCGCACACTCGGCTTCGAGAGCTGCACCTTCAGCTACCCCCTCACGAGCCTCGCTTCCAGTTACCTCAGCTTCAGCGACAGCGGCCTGGTGAACTTCAACAACACCGAGTTGCTCGCGCTCTTCGAGAATATCAAGAAGATGAAGCGCAGCAGCGGCTACCCGGTGGTGAACCCCACCGAGTCGCTCGACGAGATGCAGCGCCACCTGCGCGGCGAGAAGGAGCACTTCGGCTGCCTCGGCGGGCACAAGTATTTCTACCTCGACTGGAACCTCGACCTCTACCGCTGCCACGCCTGGGACAAGCCCATGTGCAAGGTCTATGAGTGGGACGACACCAAGCTCATCCGCGACGGCTGCACCAAGTGCATGATTGACTGCTACCGAGACCCTAGCGTCCTCCAGCACGTCGCTATCAACGCCAGCGACGCCTGGCACGCGCTGAAGAAAGGCGACCTCGGCACCGCCGCGATGAAGGTGCTCGACTCGAAGAACGTGACCTCGCTCAAAGCCGTGTGGGAAGACCGCAAGTGGATTGGGAAGGTGTGACCGGGTAGCCGCCGAGGTGAGGAGGCGGAGGGGAAGGTTGAAAGATGGTGTCCGCCTCCTGACCTCGGCGGCTACGTTCGCTATGTCCAAAGTTTATTTCTACTACTCGGCGATGAACGCGGGGAAGAGCACCCTGCTCCTCCAGTCCAGCTACAACTATCAGGAGCGCGGCATGAACACCCTCGTGCTCGCGCCGCAGTTCGACACCCGCGCTGGCCCCGGAAAAGTCGCCTCCCGCATCGGCCTCTCGGCGGAGGCCAAGGGCTTCAAGAGGGACGAAAACCTCTACACCCTCGCCGAGGAGGCCCACAAGCAGCGCATCCTCTCCTGCGTGCTCGTGGACGAGGCTCAGTTCCTCACCAAGGCTCAAGTCGAGCAACTCACCGACCTCGCCGACCGCCTCCGCATCCCGGTCCTCTGCTACGGCCTGCGCACCGACTTTCAGAGCAATCTCTTCGAGGGCAGCCAGTGGCTCCTCGCGTGGGCGGACAACTTGATTGAGCTAAAAACCATCTGCCACTGCGGTCGCAAGGCGACGATGGTCCTGCGCCTCGACGCCAGCGGTGCGCCGGTGAAGACCGGCGCGCAAATCGAGATCGGCGGCAACGAACGCTACGTCTCCGTCTGCCGCCGCCACTACAAGGAAAGCCAGAACGCCTGGCTGTTGTAGCGCGGGGATGCGTGCTGCTCGTAGAGTGATATTGGTTCATACCAGTCTTCGTTCATGTCGAAGACACGAATCAGGCGTCAGGCTGACGGCTCAGGGCTGGCTCCCTGAATAGCCTCCTCGAAAACCCCATCCGACACCCGCGATTCACACCATGAAACCTACCCTCTTACTCCCGCTCCTCCTCGTCCTCGCCACCCTGCACGCCGCCAGTGCCGCCTCGCCCATCGGCGACGCGTTAAAACCCTTCGTCGAGAAAGGCGAACTGGCCGGAGCCGTCGCGCTCGTCGCCTCGAAGGACAAGGTGCTCGCCGTCGAGGCCGTCGGGTTCGCCGACCGCGCCACCCAGCGCGTGATGAAGCCCGACGCCGTCTTCTGGATTGCCTCCCAGTCCAAGCCCATCACCGGGGCCGCCGTTATGATACTCGTGGACGAGGGCAAGTTGAACCTCGACGACGCCGTGGAGAAATACCTGCCCGAGTTCAAGGGCCAGCAGCTCGACGCCGGCAAAGGCCCCGACGGCAAGCCGATGCTCAAAGCCCCCGCCCATCCCATCACCGTCCGCGAAGTCCTCAGCCACACCAGCGGCCTGCCGTTCAAGTCCGCCGCCGAGCAGCCCACCCTCGACGCCCTCCCGCTCCGCGACGCCGTGGCGAGCTACGCCAAGACCCCGCTCACCTTCGAGCCGGGCACAAAATACACCTACTCGAACGCGGGCATCAACACCGCCGCCCGCCTCATCGAAGTCCTCACCGGCCAGAGTTACGAAGCCTTCATGGACGCGCGCCTGTTCAAGCCCCTGGGCATGAAAGACACGACCTTCTGGCCCAACGCCGAGCAGCTCAAACGCCTCGCCACACCGCACAAACCCAACGCCGCCAAGACCGGACTCGAGACGAACAGCATCAGCCAGCTCCGCTACCCGCTCGACGGCCCCGGCCGTTACCCGATGCCCGCCGGCGGCCTCTTCGCCACGGCGGACGACGTCGCGAAGTTCTGCCAGATGGTGCTCAACGGGGGCGAGTTGAACGGCAAGCGCTACCTCTCCGCGAAGGCCGTGAAGGAAATGACCAGACGCCAGACGCCCGCGAGCCTCAAGGAAAACTACGGCCTAGGCTGGTCCACCGGCGCGACGTTCGGCCACGGCGGCGCGCTCGCCACGAACATGACCATCGACCCCGCACGAGGGCTGATCTTCGTTTGGCTGGTGCAGCACAGCGGCTACCCCGGCGATGGCGCAAAGGCCCAAGGCACGTTCAAGAAGGCCGCCGAGGATCTCTTCGCCAGGAAGCCGTAGCTTCCTGCTTGAAGAGCCTTGCGTCAGGCCCGTCTACAGTTGCCGTGTCCAGCTCACCGCGCGATCGCCTCAATGTTCTCACCTTCCCGGTAACCCGCACCTTTCAGCTCGCGCAGTTTTGCCTGTGGCTGACGGGCCAGGCGTTACTCCAAGCCGCTTCCACGCCGGATGTCCTGCAAGCAGTGCTCCAATCGCCGGTGAAAGGCGGCCTGTGCGTGTTGGTCGGTCCAGCGGATGCCGCGCTCGCACGGGACATTGCCGCGCAGGGGGGATTCCTCGTTCACACGCTGGCCGATGGCGACGTGACCTCGGCTCGTGAGGTCTGGCAAACCGACCGGCTGGGCGGCCGCGTCACCGGGGAGACGTGGCGGGCGCGGCACTTGCCGTTCATGGACAACTTGGTTTCCCTGCTCGTGGTGCTTGATCCGAATCGGGCGGACGAGGCGGAAGTCCAGCGGGTCTTGCGGCCCGGCGGAGAACTGCTCGTCCGCGAGGGGGCCGCGTGGAAGCGCAGCATCAAGCCTCGGCCTGGTTCCATCGATGAGTGGTCGCAGTGGCGCCACGGTCCGGACCGCAACGCGGTCTCCCGCGACTCCGCCGTGAACGTGCCTAAGCGCGTCCAGTGGCTCTTCTCCTCCACGGTCGTGCTGGAGGCGGCGGACATGGTCACGGCCAACGGCCGCGTCTTCATCCAAGACCGTGACACCCTGCTGGCCCGCGACGCGTTCAACGGACTGCCGCTTTGGAGCGCGAAATTGTTTCCCGCCAAGGAACTCGGCATACGCAAACCGCCCGCGCTCATCGTGGCCCGGGGCGAGCGCGTGTTCGGCCTGATGGCGGACGGCAAGTTCCGCGCGCTGGACGCGGCCACGGGCAAGACAGCGCTGGAGTTCGCCGAGGCCGGCACACCTTCGACCGTCATGCTGCTGGATGACGGAAAGCTCATCCTCGCGGACGACGCGGGCCTGCGCGGCTACGACTCGGCCACAGGGAAGCTGCTCTGGCGCGAGGCGGCCGCGAAGGCGCACACCATCACGGCGGGCGGCGGTCGGGTTTATTACATCGAGGGCGACGACCACGACGGCGCGAAGACCGGCAAGTTGTCCGCGCGGGACGTGGCCACCGGCAAGCTGGCATGGGAGAAGCAGCACGCGTGGGCCTGCCGCAGCGACCTCGCCAGCTACGGCGAGAACCGCATCGTGTTCGAGGTGCGCCGGCCCGCCGACTGGAAGGAGACCTGGCTGAACAAGGACCGCCGCAAGCTCGACGATTTCCAACTGGCCGTAGTAGACGCGCGCACGGGCGAGGAGCAGCAGCGGCTCTTCGGCGTGGGCAGCAGCGCGCGGCACGGCGAGTTTTGCACGGCCTTCTGGCACAAGGGCCAGTTGCTCACGGAGACGCGCACGCCGAACGGCTTCGGCATCGCGGCCTACAATCCCGAGAACCTCGCGACGCCGGCCGAGAAGTTTCAGGCCAACTACGCGGGCGACCGCGGCTGGGGCCATTGCTACCCGCCCGTGCTGACGGAGAATTTCTACATCAACGGCCAGCTTCACTTCACGGACCTCTACGCGCGCAAGCAGTCCGCCAACATCATCACGCGCGGGGCGTGCCACGTCCTCCGCAGCGGTTACGTGCCGGCCAACGGGATGATTTACACGTTTCCGAAACACTGCGTCTGCTTCCCGATGCTCAACGGCAACGTCGCCCTCGCGCCCGAGACGGCCGCCGCGCCGCCCGAGAGCCATCCGTTGGAGCAAGGCCCGGCCTTCGGCAAGCCGGCGGACTTCCCCATCAGCCCGGACGACTGGCCGATGTTCCGGCACGATGAGTTCCGCACCGCCGGGACCAAGGCCGCCGCGCCCGCCGCGCTGAAGGTGCGCTGGAGCGCGGAGTTCCCGGGGCCGGATTACAAGCGCGGCCTCGCGGCGGAGTGGACGGACAATCCCTGGAGCGCCGGGCCGTTGAGCGCGCCGGTCGTCGCGGGCGGGACGGTCTTCGTCGCGCAGACGGACACGCATCGGCTCCTCGCGCTCGACGCGGCGACCGGCAAGGAACGCTGGCACTTCACCGCTGGCGGACGGCTCGACGGACCACCGGCCATTCACGGCGGCCTCGCGTTGCTGGGCTGTCGCGATGGCTGGCTCTACGCGTTGCGCGCGAGCGACGGCGTGCTGGCCTGGCGGCGGCGCATCGCGCCCGACGACCGCCGCATCTCGACTTACGGACAGTTGGAAAGCGCCTTGCCCTGCGCCGGAGCCGTGCTGGTGAGCCGCGGCCTCGCTTACGTCAGCGCGGGGTTGCATCCGAACTCCGACGGCGGCGTGCGCGTCGCGTGCGTGCGGCCGCAGAACGGCGAGTTGGTCTGGCTGAAGAAATTCGACGACCTCGGCATGGACGCGCCGTGGCCGGAGCCGTTCGACCCGCGCCCGAAGGACAAGCCCGGACTCGCGAGCGACCCGTGGCGCACCATCCGGCCGCAGGAGTATCGGCATTTCGATTTGCCCGTGCGCGACGGCGAGGCCATCGCCGTCTCCCGCGCCGCGTTCGACGCGCAGACCGGCGCGCTGACGCTGCGCAAGACCAGCGGCTACTACGAAACCGCCGGCGGCGCGAAGCTGCCGCGCACCGCGTGGCGTTACACCGATGTGCAAGCCCGCGCGCCGCTGGCCGTGAGCCTCGGCGCCAGCGTCTTCAGCACCAGCCCGCGCAAGGCCGCGCTCTTCCGCGCCGACTTCACGCCGGGGGCCAAGTTCGATGGCGACTGGGTCGAGGTGAAACAGGAGCAGTTCAAGGCCGGCCTCACGACCACCGCCTCGCGCCTTCACGCCAACGGGGCGAAGTGGAGCCTTCCCACCAGCAGCGAAACCGCCAGCTACCCGCGCGCGCTCATGGTGATGAACGATCGCCTGCTCTATGCCGAACCCGGCGGGGCCGTCACGCTCCGTGATACTGCCGATGGCCGCGAAGTGGCCCGCGCGAAGTTCGAACCGCTCGCTTGGGACGGCGCGGCGGCAACAGCCGGAAAAATTTTTGTCACGACGAGCACCGGCCGGCTGCTGTGCCTCGGCCAGGAGTAACGCCCACCAACCCTTGAACACGCTCACCCGCGGCATTTTCCTCCGCGCCGCCGGCGTCTTGCTCGCGCTGGAGAGCGATTCCACGCGGCTTGTCTCGCTCTTCATTGACACCACCGTCATCCACAACATCACGCACCACGGCAACCGCCCCGAGGCGCTCGCCGAATTGCGCGGGCACGAGGAGAAGCAGTTCGACGCCTTGAACGGCTTTCTCAGCGCGCTCGCTGGGACGAAGGAGGAGAACCAAAACCTGCTCGACCGCACGATGGTGCTCTACGGCACGCCGATGGGCAGCGCGAACTCGCACTCGAACGTGAACCTGCCCGTGCTACTCGCCGGCGGCGGCTTCAAGCACGGTCAGCACCTCGCCTTCAACAAGGAGAACAACTACCCGCTCACGAACCTCTACGTCTCCATGCTTTAGCGCCTCGGCATCGAGACCGGCCAGTTCAGCACGGGCAAGGGCACGCTGCGCGGGTTGGAGCTGGCGTGAGAAAGAAGGCTCGCGGTCATGCGCGAAGGACGAGCCGTCGAGGTCGCTCTTGCAGCGATACGCGGTGACGGTGCCGAGCAGGGCGGCGCGAGGAGGTCCGGTTTTGGCGCACAGAAATGGGCGGATCTTTTCGGAGAATTGATAACGCGCGCTTGGTGACGGGGCTTGGATTTGGACCGCGCGACCTC